>DASSSG010000521.1:0-4907 GCA_035708545.1 Bryobacteraceae bacterium
CAGCCTCCCAGCAATGCGACGCGCTCACGCATCCCCGCGAGACCGAAGGACTTGTACTTCGCGAGCGCTTCTTCTGGCCGAAAGCCCACGCCGTCATCTCGCACCGTGAGCTTTAGTACTCCATCGGCTGAAGTCAGCGAAATGTTTACATGAGATGCAGAGGAATGCTTGGCGACGTTATTACAACACTCCTGGAGCAGCCGGTACGTGACAATCTGAAGGTTGCCAGGTACTTGCGGGAGTTCGCCAATATTGAGCGCTACCCGGCACGGGTATGCCTTTCTGAACCGGTTCACCAGTTGTCGTACGGCGGCGGCGAGACCGAGCTGCTCCAGGACCGCCGGACTGAGATCCGCGATCAGGCGCCGGATCTCCAGAATGGTTTTCTCGGTGATCTCGCGGATTTCGCCGAGCTGCTGGCGAAGAGCGGCGAACTCGGGCGGGATGTCAGCTTCGGCCATCTCCAGCTGCAGGCGCATGCAGACCAGTGACTGACCCGCGTCGTCGTGCAGCTCGCGGCTGATGCGGCGGCGTTCCATTTCCTCCGCGTGGAGGGTGTGCTCTGCGAGCTCTTTGAGCTTTGCTTCGCGCTGTTGCAGATCGCGAATGAGCCGTGCACGGTCGGCGGCAAGCACACAACGTTCGGCGGCGGCGGCTAAGAGCGCTTCATCGCGCGGGAGCAACTCGTGCTCCCGAGAGAAGCCGAACTGCATGACGCCGCGGGTGTCCTCCCCGCGACCGAAGGGCACCGACCAGATGGCCGCGTAAGTCCTGGCCCAGTGCGGGTCGAGCACGAGTTCTTTGGCGGAGCCGGTGGCAACGAATGGCCTGGCGAGCCGGCGCCGGCTCGCGGCGCTGACGGGTATATCGGCTCGGGGGTAGCCGGCCCGGGCATCTGCAGCCGTATGGAGAGTGCGGCGGCGGCTGTCGAAAAGATAGAGACGGGCGGCCTCGGCGCGGCTGAGCGCGACCATGGCAGCGAGGAACCGCTCGTAGATTGCTTCGGGCTCGCTCGCCTCGAGCTCAATTGCCAGCACCTGCTGGAACGCGTTGCTCTCGGCATCGCGCACCTCGTAGTATGCACTGGTCAGCGAGAGCACGATGCAGAACTGCAGCTGCTCCCGGACCCAGCGCCCATCCGCGGTTTGCGCCTGAGGGGAGCGCGAGAGCAGCGGCTCGAGCATGCGGTCATACTCTTTGACCGCATCCAGGACCAAAGCGGGGCCAACGTTCAGTCTGGCAAGCCGGCGGCCCGCGCATGCGACGGTTTCGAAGAAGCGAGCCGGCGTCTCCCCGTGCGTGAGCAGGCGCGCGGCAGCCCCGGGGGTGATCTCGGTGAGCGAAGCGATCTGGCGCGCGTCGAGGTGGAGTGTCTTCAGGTATTTGCGGAAACGCGGATCGACGGCGGAAGCGTGCGGCACGATGAGCTTTGCGAGCCGGTTCAACTGCATCTGAACGCGGCGGCTGAGGACGTGTGCGGCGTTAGCGAGAATCTGTTTTTCCGGTGAGGACAAGTCCCTTTATAACCTGAAAGTTCTGTATTTGAACGGTCTTAAGGTTCTTCACCTGGACAGGTGCCGAACAGTCCCAAAAGATCTCTGAGAAAGATCGGGCCTATTCGTAGGGCCAGACCGGGCGCGTGAAGAGGCCGCCATCCACCCGGATGGTCTGACCGGTGACGAAGTCGCCGGCCTCGCCCGCGAGCGCGACCACCATACGGCCGATGTCGGCCGGCGTGCCGATACGGCGGAGTGGGGTCAGCTTCGACCATGTACCCGCATAATCGCCCGCTTCCTGTTTCGTGCGCTCGATCTCGACCGCGCCGGGAGCCACGCAGTTCACGCGGATTTTGTAGGGTCCGAGCTCGACCGCGGAGACCTTCGTGAACATTTCGATACCGCCTTTGCTCGCGGTATAGTTCACCAGATTCGGAAACGGCACCTGGTTGCAGCCGGAGCCGATGTTCACGATATGGCCGCCGTGGCCCCGGTCGCGCATGATGCGGGCGGCGCGCTGCGTACAAAGGAAGCAGCCCTTCAGGTTCGTGTTCAGCACCCGGTCCCACTCACTTTCTTCCAGCTCGAGAAGCGACTTCCAGGTCTGCACGCCGGCGTTGTTGACCAGGATATCGAGGCGGCCGAACTGGTGGAGCGTTTCGGAGAACATGGCGTCAACCTGGGCGGAGTTGCCCACGTCGCCGCCGACGGAAAAGGCGCGCCGCCCGAGGGCTGCGAGATCGGAGACGGTCGCGGCGGCGCCCGCGCGGTCGGAATGGTAGTTGATCGCGAGATCGCATCCTGCCCGCCCGAGCTCCAGCGCGATTCCCTTCCCGACCCCTTTACTCGCGCCCGTGACGAGCGCCGTTTTCCCTTCGAGTGGCAGCGGCATCGGCTTCATTCTACGTAAACGGATCGAGAGCGCCGCGCATCGAAGGGAATGCACGTTCGCGCTCCCGAGATCTTCTACTTGCCCGGCGGAGCGTTTCTTAGGACACTTTATTTTTCGGGGGTGCTATCGCATTGGCGCTGAAACTGTCCGATCCTGTCCAGGTCCACGAACCCGCCGAGCGCTGGACGGCCGCCGATGCCGGCGAACTCTACGACGTCACCGCCTGGGGCAAAGGCTACTTCTCCGTTGGCAGCAACGGCGACCTCCACGTGCATCCGAGCAAGGATCCGCAGCGCTTCATCGATCTGAAACAGCTGGTGGATGAACTGGTGATGCGTGGCATCGATCCGCCGATTCTCATCCGTTTCGGTGAAATCCTGAAGCACCGCCTGGGCGACCTGCACCAGGCGTTCCAGGGTGCGATGCAGGACCACGGGTTCCGCGGCGGGTACGCGTGCGTGTTCCCAATCAAGGTGAACCAGCAGCGGCAGGTGGTAGAGGAAGTCTTCGAATACGGCCGGCCGTACAACTTCGGCCTCGAGGCAGGTTCGAAGCCGGAGCTGCTCGCCGTCATGGCGATCGCGGACAACGCGACCCCCATCATCTGCAACGGTTTCAAAGACGACGAGTACATCGAGCTGGTGATGCTCGCGAAAAAGATCGGCCGCAATATCACGCCCGTGGTCGAGAAGTTTACCGAGCTCGAGCTGATCGTAAAGCACGCGCGGAAGATCGGGGTCAAGCCGCAAATCGGGATCCGCATCAAACTGGCGAGCCGCGGGGCCGGGCGATGGAAGTCCTCGGCGGGATACCGGTCAAAGTTCGGGTTAACCGTATCCGAGTCGCTGCGGGCGCTCGAGCAGCTTAAGGAACTGGGCATGGAGGACTCGCTGGAGCTGCTGCACTTCCATCTCGGTTCGCAGATCACGAACATCCGGTACATCAAAGCCGCAGTGACCGAGGCGGCGCGCATTTACGTCGAACTGAAGAAGGCCGGCGCGGGGCTGAAGCACCTGGATGTCGGGGGTGGGCTCGGCATCGACTATGACGGATCGCAGACGGACTTCGAATCGAGCGTCAACTATACCCTCCAGGAGTACGCGAATGACGTCGTCCACCACATCCAGAGCGTGTGCGATGAGGTGGACGTGCCGCATCCGAACATCATTACCGAAAGCGGGCGCGCCGTAGCCGCCTACCACAGTGTGCTCGTGTTCAATGTTCTTGGCGTGACCGGGTTCGGCGATTTCGAAGCGCCGCCGTCATTGCCCGAGGACGCCGAGCAGCCGCTGATCGACCTGCTCGAGACTTACCGTTCACTCAGCCAGAAAAACCTGCTCGAAAGCTATCACGACGCGCAGCAGGCGCTCGACCAGGCGCTGAACCTGTTCAGTCTCGGATATCTGCCGCTGGAGCAGCGGAGTCTGGCGGAGAACCTGTACTGGGCGATCTGCCGGCGGGTTATGCGCATGGCCCGGGATCTCGATTATTTTCCGGAGGAACTGGAGGGGCTCGACAGCCTTCTTTCGGACACGTATTTCTGCAACTTTTCGCTGTTCCAGAGCCTGCCGGACAGTTGGGCCGTGAAGCAGCTGTTTCCGATCATGCCGATTCACCGGCTGCACGAAAAGCCGGCGCGGCACGCCGTGCTGGGCGATATCTCATGTGACTCCGACGGGAAGGTGGACCAGTTCATTGACCGGCGTGACGTGAAGCGGACGCTGCGGCTGCATGCTCTCAACGGCGAGCCGTATTACCTCGGCGCGTTTCTCGTCGGGGCGTACCAGGAGATTCTTGGCGACCTGCACAACCTGTTCGGGGATACCAACGCCGTGCACGTGACGCTCAACGAGCAGGGGGAGATCGTGCTCGATGCGGTGATTCGCGGCGATACCGTGGGCGAGGTACTCGATTACGTGCAATTCAACGCGAAGATGCTGCTCGAGCAGTTCCGGCGGGATGTGGAGGCGGCGCTGCGTGAGGGCCGCGTCGGGTATGAGGAGTCCGGGCGGCTGCTGCGGTTCTATGAAGAGGGTTTGCAGGGGTATACGTATCTGGAGGATGTGCGAAGCGACGCGATTTGACGCGGTTCACGGGGAGCATCCCACCCAAAGACTCTCCTGCTCGCGGGCGAAGGGCGGTCGCCTCTGACGTGCGGAATGCGCATCGTCGCAGCGCTATACGATCAATGCAGGCATGCTTCCCAACGCCGATGCCCTCCGCGTTGTTCTCGTCTCACCACGGAACCCGCTGAACATCGGCGCGGCGGCGCGGGCGATGAGCAACTTCGGTCTTGTGAAGCTGCGGGTCGTGAACGTGTACGAAGTCGCCTATCAGGAGGCGCGGTCCGCCGTCAACGCCTCGCATGTGCTGCTCGAGAGCGAACAGTTCCCGACGGTGGCGGAGGCCGTCGGCGATTGCTCGCTCGTGGTCGGCACTGTCACGGTGGGACGCCGCGAGCTTCGGCACCCGCTCCGGCGACTCGAATACGCCGGTGCCGCGATTCGGGAAGCGCTCGC
>DASSSG010000522.1:0-6651 GCA_035708545.1 Bryobacteraceae bacterium
GGTATTTCCGTCAATCTCACAGGAAACTTTAACCTCGGCGCGGTCAACCCGAACGGGCAGAATTACGACAACTGGCACTGGCGTGATTCGATGACCTGGATTCGCGGCCGGCATACCTTCAAGTGGGGCTACGAAGGACACAAGATCAACTGGGTCCTCAACAGCAAGTACACGCAGAGCCGAAGCGTGACGTTTACCGGAGTCCGCACGGGCGATGCCGTGGCGGATTTCCTGGTTGGCGCATTCGACCAGATGAACGTCACCTTCGGCCAGCCGGGCAGTGAGCCGATCGCCTGGAAGCACATGTTTCATTTCCAGGACGAGTTCAAGATCGCGCCGAGGTTCACGCTGACCATGGGCGTGCGCTGGGAGCCCTACTTCGCATGGGATCAGAAATACGGCCGCCACACGTTCACCGATATCGGGCACTTCTCCTCGCGGTCTGTCGTGAAACCCGACTCGATACCGGGCGTTTTGTTCCCGGGAGATCCGGGAATGCCCGGGAACGGCAAACTCAGCTTCGATGATCTCAACAACGTCGGCCCGCGGTTCGGATTCGCGTGGGACGTATTCGGTAGTGGCACCACGAGCGTGCGTGGCGGCTACGGGATTTTTTTCGACCAGCTGAGCGCAAACGTGGTCCATACGTCCGAAGCTCCCTACGCCGGAACCGATGTCCTTCGGTCCGGCCGGCTGGACGATCCTTACACGTCGCTGAATCGCCGATTGCCACCGAGCGGTATACTCCCCGGCAACTTCGGATGCGTCCCGATCACCGCGGCGCCGCGTGTACGCTGCAATTTCCCGCTGCCCGCCAATCTCGTAACGACCGAGAGGCATCTGGTCGTACCGTATACGCAATCCATGAGCTTCTCCGTTGAGCGGCAGATCCTGCGGGACATTGCGATCGATGTGAGTTACGCGGGGAAGCTCTCGCAGAAGCTGGAAGGCCACCGGCACTGGAACCCGGCGGTTTTCAGGAACGATCCGATCACGGGACAGGCGCCGTCGGCGAACAACGTTAATAACCGCGTGCTCTATCCGGAAACGATCGGTCTGTTCAACACACAGAGCCGCGTTCTGGGCAACGACTACCGCGCGAACTACCACAGCCTGCAACTTCGGGTCGACAAGCGGTTCGCGCGCGGTCTGACGCTGTTGGGCTCATACGTTCTCTCGAAGGCAGTGGACAACGTGGTCGCGCCCCAGCCGGGACTTACGCCGGGTGTCGCCAATCCGTTCAATCTGAAGATGGATAAAGGGCTCGGCGACTTCGACCGTCGTCACGTGATTTCGATCAGCTGGCTCTGGAGCCCACAGTTCAGGTTCAGCAACCGGCTGGCGAAGCAACTGCTGGAGAACTGGAGCCTGAGCAGCTTCCACTCCTTCCAGACGGGCGAGCCGATAAGCTTCGTCATGGGAACAGATGTTGCGCTCGATGGCACCGGGCAGCAGGGATTGCAGCATGCTCTTCTCGTTCCGGGAGTGACTCTCCATGACATCCGGCGCGATCACGCCGATCGCAACGATTTCGTGAGACGGTTCTTCAACACGGCGGCATTCGTTCCGGTGGCACAGATCCCGCGCGGTATCTACGGGAACGCGGGCCGCAATACCCTCGCGGGTCCGGCGACCAACCGGACGGATCTGAACCTGATGAAGGACGTCATCATTCGCGAGCCGTGGAAGGCGCAACTGCGCGGCGAGTTCTTCAACGCTTTCAATCAGGTGAACTTCAACCAACCGAACGCGAGTGTTTCTTCAGCCACATTCGGGCGAATCACCGGGGCCGCCGCGGGGCGAGTTGTTCAACTTGCCGTGAAGGTGATTTGGTAGCTCTCCTGCGCGGCCATGGGTACGGGCGAGCGCCAGCAGCAGGACAGTCATCGCGCAGCCGGTCAGAAGCCGGTACCGGCGACCCAGAAGCTCTCGCGCCACTCGCCGCCGGGAGCGATCGTCTGCAGCTCTGTATACTTGCCCGCCTGCGCAAGGTTGAAGGCATTGGTGGGGCCGCTCATCGGCTCGAAGCAGATGAACTCGCGACCCTGCGGAGCATAGACGACAGCGACCGTGTACTTCGGGCCGAACAGGACCGAAATCTTCTCCTGTCTTCCCTGCACGGAGAACTCGGCGCGGCCGCTCTCGCCGCGCACCAGGCCCGTGAACAGATCATCGAACATGCGCTCTTTCAGCGCGACGGGATCGGGCACGCTGACCCGTTTCCTGTCGCCGGTCGGAGTGAGCTTCTCGTTGAGCACGATCTGCTCGCGCGCGGGCAGATGCACACGCCACTCGTCCCGCGGCGCATCGTAGAGGCGGAAATACGGGTGGTAAGCCACCGAGACGGGCATTGGCTCGAATGCGTGGTTGCGGATGACGGTCTCGACTTCGAGCATGCCGTCATACAGGCGCTGCGTGACCTCGAGCGTGTGCGCGAAGGGGAACTGCGCCATCCAGTCGGGACGCTTCCAGAACTCGAGGCGACTGACGAGCTTCGCGCCGCCCTCGCCGGCTGAAGCTTCGACCACCTGCCAGGGCGCGTACAGCACGAGACCGTGAATCGGCTGCTTGTGCTGGTCCCGGCCGTAGTTCTTCAGTTCGGGGTTGAGCACGAAGTGTTTGCCGTTTGCGTAAAAGCCGTCGTGATCGAGACGGTTCGCCCAGGGGGCAAGGAAGGGGTTGCCCAGGTGGCGTGGCTTCGCCTTCATTTCAGAAGGATCGGTCGTCGGCGTCCAGAACAGGTTCTTGCCGTTCACCTTCATCTCGTACGCGTTGTTGCCGAATGAGGGAACGATCGATATTTCGACCTTGTGGGCAGTATCGGTCAGCTTTATAACTTCGATGCCACCCACATTGGTGCGCTGGATGCCATAGTTCTGAGCCTTCTGAGCCTGTGCCATGAGTGGAAGGAGAAGCAATAACGCGCGAAGGGTCATTTGCTGCTTTTGTCGTCCAGCGTAGCAGGATCGACAGGATCGAGCCGCGTCTCCTCCTGGCAGCACCAGCACTTGCCCGGCGCCCAGGTCCGGATGTAACAGATGTCGCACCAATAGCTGACCGCCAGGCGCTTGCCGGCTTTGTGGACGAACATGGCACGCGTGTGGATGGGAGCGATTTCCAGCACATCGGGCGACTTTCGCTGTCCGACAGCCTCGAAATCAGCGCCGGCGAGGCGCTGATCGCTGAGCACCAGCATGGTGGGGTTGTCGCCGATGAGCTCGACCAGACGTCCATCCCGTGTTTTGACGGCCGGCTTCCCCGCCCCGCTCTTCGTGAGCGTACCGCGGACGGAGTCGCCGGCGGCACGGGCCGCGGTGACGGCGACCGGCGCGAACAGCAGAAAATCGCGGCGCTTCACACTTTCATGATGACACCCGGAGGCCGAACCGCGGGCAGGACGGCTTCGATGCGGGCGCGCATGGGTTCATACTGCGGGGGCAGCCTGAGTTCTGACCCGAGGGCTTCGAGCGGTTCGTCTACGGTAAATCCAGGCGGCTCGGTCGCGATCTCGTAGAGTACTCCCCCGGGCTCGCGGAAATAGATGGAGTGGAAATATTGGCGATCGATCACGGGTGTGGGCTCGTGGCGGGCGGTGATCAGCTCGCTGCGCCACGCGAGTTGTTGCTCGTCGTCCGGCGTTCGCCAGGCGATGTGATGCACCGTACCCGCTCCGATCGCGCCGCGCCGGTCAGCGGTTGTCTCGATGTCAACGGTGGCGCCATGACCGCCGGCCCCGGCTTCGTACCGCACCCGCGCACCCGCCCGAGCGGTCTCGCGGAAGCCCAGCGTATTTGTGAGCAGACCGGGATCAGCGTTGTTCAGCGTGGCGCTGTGGAAAACGCCGATCTCAGCCCGCGCGGCGGCCGATTCGATCAGCTCGATTGCGAGCCCGTCGGGGTCGTACAAGCGCAGAACGCGCTCTCCGAAGCGCTCGGCGATGACGTCCACGAGCGCGCCTTCTTCACGCGCGCGTGCCTGCCAGCTTTCGAGTGCGCCGAAAGGTACGGCAAGCGCGACACCCGTGACCTGCCCGGCGCCGGCTCGGCCGCGGCGGGCGCCGGGCCACGGGAAGAATGTCAGGATCGTGCCGGGGCGGCCGTGGTAGTCGCCGAAGTAGAAATGGTACGTGCCGGGATCGTCGAAGTTCACGGTCTTCTTGACCAGCCGCAGGCCGAGGAATCCGGAGTAGAAGTCGAGCGTCTGCTGCGGATCGGCACTGATCGCGGTGATGTGGTGGATGCCGCCGATCGTCGGTTTCATGCCTGTTGGATGACGCGGAAGACGGTTCGATTCAGCGCCGGGATCCCGTGCTGCGCCACCATGAGATCAGAAACAGAAGACCAGGGATCGCCAGCAGAGGAAAGCTGCCGCGCGGCCATGTCCCTCGGGCAGCGAAGTGTACCGTGTAAAACGCCAGCACGCCCGCGATGTTCAGCGCGCCCCCAAGAAGCTCCGATCTCCAGCCGAGCGGCATGCCGGCGAGTGCCACGCAGGCGGTGATCAACAGCACGGTTTGGGTGCGATTCAGGCCGTAGTAGTTAAACTCACTTCCAACAAAGAAGGCCGCGAAAACGGTGAAAGTGAGGAGCGCGGCCGCACGCGCGACCCAGCGAAAGATCATGACGGCGCCGCCATACAGCTCAGAAGAAAAGGGGCGGGCATGACCGTTACTCGCATCATGCCACGCCCGGAAATCGGCGCGCTGGCGCGCCGCTCTGCGTCACGCTTTGTCTTATCGAAGGTCGGCGCCGGAAAATCGCCGCCGCCTGGGAGCCTCCGTCAGTTAATGGAGCACTTGCGCAGGAGCTTGAAATCTTCCAGCATTTTGCCGGTACCGAGGACTACCGAGGCCAGTGGCTGGTCGGCGATCGACACCGGGAGGCCGGTTTCGCCGCTGATGCGGCGATCGAGATTGCGCAACAGCGCGCCGCCGCCGGTAAGCACTATGCCGCGGTCGCTGATATCCGCGCTGAGCTCCGGCGGTGTCGCTTCGAGCGCGACACGGATGGAGCGGACGATCACAGTAACGGTGTCGGCGAGCGAGTCGCGGATCTCGCTGTCGCAGATGGTTACGGTCTTCGGCACGCCTTCGATCAGGTCGCGACCTTTGACTTCCATCGTCATCGGTTTGTCGAGCGGAGCGGCGGACCCGATATCGATCTTGATCGCTTCGGCGGTGCGCTCGCCGATCAGCAGGTTGTACCGGGTCTTCAGGTGGTGCATGATCGCATTGTCCATGACGTTGCCGGCTACCCGAACCGAACGGGCGTAGACGATCCCCGACAGCGAGATGACGGCAATGTCCGTGGTGCCGCCGCCGATATCCACCACCATGTTGCCGGACGGCTCGGTGACGGGCAGGCCGGCGCCAATCGCAGCCACCATCGCCTGCTCGACCAGATGTACTTCGGCTGCTTTGGCGCGAGTCGCCGACTCGACGACGGCGCGGCGCTCGACCTGCGTGATCTCGCTGGGTACGCCGATCACGATCCGCGGGTGAACGAACATCTTCCGGCTGTGCGCCTTCTGGATGAAGTACGTCAGCATCTTTTCGCTGGTCTTGAAGTCCGCGATGACGCCTTCGCGCATCGGCCGGATGGCGGCGATGTTCCCCGGCGTGCGGCCGAGCATCTCTTTGGCTTCACGGCCGACGGCTTCGACGTCACCGGTGTTCTTGTTGACGGCGACCATCGAGGGCTCGTCGACGACGATGCCACGACCGCTCGCGTACACGAGCGTGTTCGCGGTGCCGAGGTCGATTGCGAGGTCGGAGGAAAACAGGCTGGAGAGGGGACGCAGGTTCATCTTGTTATGTCTCTCTGTGTCTATATCGGTGCTTAGAGCAAAACCTGTAGAACGGATTATGTCTGATACCGTGAAAATCTGCCGATATGCGCAATACATTATTGCTGATGTTCGTCGTGCCCACGTTTGCGGGGGTCGGGGTCGCATTTGCGCAGGCCGGCGGCGGGCCGGCAAAGCCCAATCTGAACGCCTTCGACACGGATGCAATTGATCGCGCGATCAAGCCATGCGACGACTTCTACGAGTACGCGATCGGCACGTGGCACAACCAGCACCCCATCCCGTCCACTCAGGTGCGCTGGGGGAAACGCTGGGCAGCCGCCGAATACAATCGCGACAACCTGCGCGACCTCGTGGAAACCATAGCCGCAAAGAAGACGGGCCGGAATCTCGGCGAACAGCTGATCGGCAGCATGTACTCGGCGTGCATGAACGCCCAGGCCGTCGATGCGCTCGGTAGCAAACCCGTGCAGCCGCTGCTCAGACGCATCGACGCGATTGACTCGCGTGAAGCCCTGCAGCGCGAGCTTGGGCGCCTCGCCGCGCAGGGCATCGCGGTCCCCTTCGCAATCGCTGCGACCGTAAACAGCGAGCACCCCGATCAGATGATCGCTGGCATTGTTCCGCGCGGGCTCGGATTGCCCGATCGCGACTATTACCTCAAAGACGATCCTAAATCCAAAGAGACACGCGAACGGTATCTCGCGCACGTAGCGAAGCTGCTGGAACTGGCAGGGCAGGAACCGTCGACAGCGGCTGCCGCGGCTCGAAACGCGCTCCAGTTCGAAACGGCACTGGCGAGGGCGCAGCTGTCGCGCGTCGAGCGGCGCGATCCGTACAAGGTAA
>DASSSG010000523.1:0-2260 GCA_035708545.1 Bryobacteraceae bacterium
GCAGTGAACGTGCCTGTGATGCGTGATGGAAGAACGCCCGGTCAGGTCGTCGAGTTCTATCGGGAGGCGGCGCGGCAGATCCGGGAAGTGCCCGGAGTTCTGAATGTGGCTGTGGCCGGTGTCGTTCCCTGGCGCGACCGCAATATCTTCACCCTGGAATTCTCGCCGGACGGGCATGTGCCCGCCGCCGGCGAGGCGTCTCCCCGCGCTGTCCTTCACACGGTGTCACCCGCCTTCTTCGCGACGCTGGGGCTGCCCATTATCGAAGGACGGGATTTCAATGACGCCGACCGCGACGGCAGCGAGCCCGTCGCCATCGTCAGCCAGACGCTCGCGGAGCGGATTTTCCACGGGAGCGCGCTCGATCATCAGGTGCTGTTCAACGATCCGATCCTGAAGTTCGGCCTCGGTATACGCCCGAAACCGCGGCGCATTATCGGCATCGTGCCAGACATTGACAACAGTAATCTTGTGGCGAAGCCGACCATGACCGTCTACCATCCTTTCGATCAGGAGCAATTGCTGGGAGGAGGGCGTTTGCTGGTTCACGCGCGCTCCGATCCTTATGCTCTGGTTCAGCCGATCACAACGATTATCCGCAAACTCTCGGCAAATCAGCCAGTGGAGCGCGCGCAGACGCTCGCGGACATCCGTGCGCAAGTGCTCTCACCGGAGCGGCTCAACGTGGTGGTCTCGGGCGTGTTCGCCGGCGTGGCTTTGCTGATCGCTGTGGTGGGCGTAGCCGGCGTGCTCGCATTCTCCGTCAGCGCACGCACACGCGAGTTCGGGATCCGGCTCGCGGTCGGATCTGAGCCGAGCGACCTGCTGATGCGGGTGATCGCGGAAGGCGCAGCGATGGCGATTGGGGGCCTCGCGCTCGGCCTTGCTGGTGGATATTGGCTGGCGCAAGTGGCGGGCAGTGTTCTGGGAGGCCTGAAGATGCCGGGTGTGCTGCCGGTTGCCGGTGCGGCTTTGGTGCTGCTGCTTGCCGCGGTCATTGCCTCCGCGATACCCGCGCTGCGGGCGGCCCGCGTCGACGTGATGCAAGCGCTGCGCTTCGAGTGACCCCAGCCCTGGGGCAGACTTAAGCCTGCGCGAGACTTCAGTCCCGCAACTCGAGTTTCTACGTCCTGAGGGACGAATTGACGGCTGCAGCACCAAAAGCGCGAGTGACACCGGGCTCGCCGGCGTACGCAAGCCTCTCAGGTGCCGATTTCACTGGGGCAGCTTTTTTCGCGGTGTGCGTTTCCGGGGCGGCTTATCGCTGGGCGACTGCATCACGCCGAACTCGCCGGGCTTTGCGGCGCGCTTGCGCGGCGCCCGCGGCTTTTTCATCGGCTTCGGCTCCTCGAGCGGAGGCGTGGGAGCGACCATGGAAGGCTGGCCCGCGACGATCGGCTGCACCTCATCGTATTCGTGCGTGACCTGCTTCTCCGGCTCGTCGAGTGGAGCCGGGGGGTAGAATTCCGCGCCGAGGAACACAACGAGTCCTTTCTCCTCATCGGCTTCGATCCGCACGACCGTCTTGTCCTGCGCGAAGTTCAGAAACTCAGCGAACTCCTGATACCCGTACTTCTTCGGATCGAAGTCGGCAACCTCGGCGCGCATCCAGCCTTCCAGATCTTCGGCGAGAACTCCGTCCTCGATCTCGAGGCGATGGTTCTCCAGCACGTCCCGAAGCGCCGGCAGGGCCTCTTCCGGCTTCGGCAGTTCCACGGGTTTGGCAGAGGTCTTCCGCTCGATCACATAGCGGCCCCCGGCGCCCGAGACGTTCACGTAATCCGCCTTCTTCAGCTTCTCGACGAATTCGGAGAAGCTGCCGCAGCCGTACGCGCGCTCACTGAAGGCCGGGTCCAGCTGGAGCATCGTCGACTTCAGCAGTCCGAGTTGGGCCTGTACATTCCTGCGTTCCAGCACCTGCAGGGCCCGCTCCACGAGCGGCATCGCCTGCGCCAGATCGAGCGGCGCGGGCCGCTGCCGCTGCTGATGGCCCTGCTGCCCATCGGGGCGGTCGCGGCGCTCACCCCGGTCACGATCGCGGTCCCGGTCCCGGTCGCGATGCTGGTCGCGCTCCCGCTGCCGCTCGCCCTGCCGGCGCGGCTCGTCGAGCAGAGATTCGAAGCTGATGAACTCATGGCAGTTCTGCTGCAGGATCGTGCTCGTGAATGCTTTGCCGCCGACGACGAACACGGTCTTGCCGAATTCCTTCAGCTTGTTTACGAGGGGTATGAAGTCGCTGTCGCCGCTGACGATAGCGAAG
>DASSSG010000524.1:0-9756 GCA_035708545.1 Bryobacteraceae bacterium
GATATCCGCGTAGCCTCCGAGCGACAGCACACCTTCCTGAATGCGCGCGCCTCCGGAGTCATTGAGCCCGATCAGCGGGGCGCCCACTTTCATCGCAAGGTCCATCACCTTGCAGATCTTCTGCGCATTGCTCTCCGAGAGCGAGCCGCCGAACACGGTGAAGTCCTGCGCGAAGACGAAAACCTGGCGGCCGTTGATCAGGCCGTACCCGGTGATGAAGCCGTCGCCATCGACGACCTGCTGCTCCATGCCGAAATCGCGGCAGCGATGGCGGACCAGTTTGTCGAGCTCTTCGAAGCTGCCTTCGTCGAGCAGGAGCTCGATGCGTTCGCGGGCGGAGAGCTTGCCTTCGGAGTGCTGGCGCTCGCGGCGCTCGCGCCCGCCGCCGGCTTCGGCGGAGGCATGGCGGCGACGGAGTTCCTGAACCGTGTCCATGAGGAGAATGATAGCCGGCCTGGCTACTTGACGTAGTAGCCCTTGCGGTAGCGGAGCAGGGCCTTCGGGTAGCGCAGCTTCGCATCCGGTGTCAGTTCCACGCGAATAGCCCGAAAGCCCTTCTGCGAGGGAATCGGCGTGCGGTACTGGAGGCCGTAGCGATTGCGGATGCGCTCGATCATGCGCGGGAATTCCTGGTCGGCTTTCTTGACGGGCACCGCCTCGCCGCCGGTCTCGTCGGCGATTTTGAAGACGTCGGGGTGACTGAAATCGGGATTCACATACTGGCCCGGCCGGATCGGCGGGGGGCGTTCCGTGCGCCCGACCACGAGCGCGTTGAGCACGGCATCGGCGCCGAACAGCTCGCGAATGGCTTCCTCGTCGGGAGCCTGGTAGTTGAGACCCTTATTGTCGGTGAGGATGAGAATCGCCTTGCGGCCGGTCTCGGTGGATTCGTCGAGATACTTCGCGGCGGCCACGATCGCGCGGTTGATCTCGGTCGCGCTGCCGACGCTCTCGTCGCGAACGGCGTCACGAATCTCCTGTTCGACGGCTGAGAAATCGTCGGTGAAGGGCAGCCGGACTTTGGCCGTGCGGGCGAAGATCATCACGCCCACGCGGTCGCCCCTGCGCAGGTGCTTCAGCGACTGCTGGGCCACGCTCGCCACCTGCTGAATGTAATCAGTCATGCTGCCGCTGATGTCGAGCAACAGGAGCAGCGACAGCGGCTCGGACGCACGGTCGACGGACAGAATCTGCTGCGGGACATTGCGATCGTATACCAGGAAGTCTTTCTGCGCGAGATCCGTCACGATGTTGCCCTCGGCCAGCACCTGAACATCGACCCGCACGCGCGACACGCTGGTCTTGAAAGTGAATTCGCCCTGCTGCGCCGCCGCGCGCTTCTCGCCAAATAATAAGAAGAGCGCGAGCACAATGAAGCACGTCGTCGCCGGGACGGCCGGCCATATCGACCACGGCAAGACGGCGCTGGTGCGCGCGCTCACCGGCATCGACACGGACCGGCTGGAGGAAGAGAAGCGGCGGGGTATTTCCATCGATATCGGGTTTGCACACCTCGATCTTCCGCCCGGGGTGCGCGTCGCCTTTGTAGACGTTCCCGGCCACGAGAGGTTTATCAAAAATATGCTGGCGGGCATCGGCGGCATCGACCTGCTGATGCTGGTGGTCGCGGCGGACTCGTCGATCCAGCCGCAGACGCGCGAGCACTTCGATATCTGCCGGCTGCTTGGGATCCGCCGCGGGTTCGTCGCGCTGACCAAGACGGACCTCGTCGATGACGACATTGCCAGCCTGGTTCGCCTCGAGATCGAGGAACTGGTGGCGGGTTCGTTCCTCGAAGGGGCGCCGGTGGTGCCGGTGAGCTCCAGGACCGGGCGGGGACTCGAAGACATAAAGCGCACGTTGTACTCGCTCGCGGCGAGCGTTCCCGGCAAAGACACGCATGGCTACTTCCGGCTGCCGATCGACCGCTCGTTCACGATGCGCGGGTTCGGCACGGTGGTGACGGGCACGCTGATTTCCGGCCAGGTGGCGGTCGAACAGGAGGTGGAGGCGCACCCGGGCGCGCGCAGGCTGCGCGTGCGGGGCATTCAGGTTCACGGGTCGCCCGCCGATCGCGCGCTCGCCGGCCAGCGCACGGCGCTGAATCTCGCGGGGGCCGATCATGACAAGCTTCGTCGCGGCATGGTGCTCGCCGAAGCCGGAGTGTTTCGCGAGACGAGGACGGTGGATTGCGCGGTCGAGTTGCTCGAATCGGCCAGAGCGCTGAAGCACCGCGCTCCTGTTCACTTTCACTCGGGCACGGCGGAGATCGAGGCGGAAATCCGCCGTGTCGCGGGAACGGCTGCGTTCGAGCCGGGACGGCGCGAGTACGCGCGTATCGTGCTGCGCGAGCCTGCCCTGCTGCTGCCGGGCGACCGCTTTATTCTGCGGATGTTCTCGCCGGTCGTGACAATTGCGGGAGGCATCGTGCTCGACGCGCTGCCGCCGCATCGCACGAGCGAGGCGAGGCTGCAGGCCGTTGAAGCGGATGCGGCCGCGGCGTTTGTGCGAGAGGCGCCTTTCGGGATGAGCCGTGCAGATCTGATCGCCCGTACGGCACGCCGGGATCTGCCGGAGCGGGAGTGGTTCATTGACGACGGCCGCGCGCGCGAACTGCGCTCGCGATGGCGCGACGCGCTCGCAGCGTTTCACAAACGAAATCCGCTGTCGCCGGGCATGCCGAAGGAGCAGCTGCGCGGCGCGGCGCCGCCGCACGTGTTCGAGATGCTGTTGCGGGATCAGCGCGAGATGGTCACGACAGCAGAGCTGGCGCGGCTTGCATCGCACAACGTCGCCCTGAGGGAGGACGAATCGGCGGCGCTCGCGAAGATCGAAGCGGCGTTCGAGCGGGCGGGGCTGCGCGTGCCGGCCGTGCCCGAAGTGCTGGCCGGCTCCGGCGTCGATCCGTCGCGCGGCCGCTCGCTGCTGCAGATTCTGCTGCGGGACAAACGGCTGGTTCGTATTAACGACGAGCTGGTATTTCATAAGACGGCCCTGGCGGCGTTGCGGGACGTGATGGCGCAACGCAAGGGGCAGCGGTTCGGCGTGCCGGAGTTCAAGGAGTGGACGGGCATTTCGCGGAAGTATGCGATCCCGCTGCTCGAGATGCTCGATCGGGAGAAAGTGACGCGGAGGGAAGGGGACAGCCGGGTTGTGCTGTAGAGGCCGGTTAGCCAACCGGCGCTGAAGCTGCCACCCCGGCCACTTGACAGGAGGCGAATAAAAGACGAAAATACGATATGGCCGCGGCTCTCGTCGGAATCGCGAAACTGGCGTCCGAGAGCCCGGTGCTCGAAGCGAAGCGCCGCGTTCAATATTTCGATCTCCCGACGCGGCGCTTCATCGGCCGCGCCTCCGGGCGCAAGATGCCGTTCGAGTGGACGATCAACCCGTACCGGGGCTGCGAGTTCGGCTGCAAGTACTGTTATGCGCGGTACACGCACGAGTTCATGGAGCTGCGCGAGACGGAGCAGTTCGAGCAGCAGATTTATGCGAAACAGTTCCACCCGGAACTGTTTCGGGCCGAACTGCGCCGGGTGCCTCGAAGGGAAGGCATCTGCATCGGGAGCGCGACGGACCCCTACCAGCCGGCTGAGCGCCGCTTCCACATCACGCAGAGAATTCTCGAAGTGTTCGCGCGAGACCACGGGCGAACGCTGAGCGTCACGACGAAGTCGGATCTGGTGGCGCGCGACGCGGACCTGCTGCGACGGATCGCGGAAGCAAACACCATTCACGTGTTTATGACCATCACGACGGCGGACGATCGGCTGGCGCGGATCCTCGAGCCGTACGCGCCGCGGCCGGAGCTTCGGCTGGAAGCGATTCGGAAGCTGTCGAGCCGCGGGATTGGGGTCGTGGTGCTCGCGTGCCCACTAATGCCGCTGATCAACGATTCGCTCCGGAATCTGGAAGCGGTGGCGGTGCGGGCGGTCGCGGCAGGGGCGCAGTACATGTATGGCAACCCGTTGTTCCTCAAGCCGTGTGCGCAGAAGGCATTCTTCCCCATGCTTGACCAGCATTTTCCGCATCTGGCTCGTAAGTATCGCGAACGGTATCGCGAGAGCGCGTTTCTCAAGGGCAGCTATCCGGACATGATTCGCAGGCGCATTGAAGATGTTCGGAATCGCTATGGGCTGACGAGCAGGCCGGCGGAGTACTTGCCGGACGTTCCGGTCGAACCCGAGCAGTTGCGGCTGTGGAAATGACGGGTCATCATGCTGCTTTTTCGCCGACGATGAGCTCGGGTGGCGCAGCCGGCACGTGCTGCGGGTTGGTTGACGAAACAGTCCGAATCCCGATTTCGGACACTTCGGCGGCCGCTTCGGAAGATTGCGTATGTGTTTCCGGCGCGGACGCCTGTGCGGCAGATCCTCCGGAGGCTGCGGCGGCGAGCTCGGGCTGCGTTTTGGGAGCGGGGGCGGCGGCGGGAATCGGCTGGCCGCGACGCCGCTCGCGCTGTGCGGCTTCGAGCTCGTGGAGTGCGCGGTAGAAATCGCGCGTCGTCATGCGCTCGTAGCGGAAGAAGTTGGCGAGGTTGTTGGCAGGGAGCTCAGCGAGCGCGCCGGCGAGGGCGCGGTCGGCTTCCTGCTGAGTGGGTGGCTGGTCCGCGCCGTCGCGATGACGGATTGCCAGGATGTAGGCGCTCCAGGTTTCGGTTTCGACCCGGCGCAGGCGGAGCAGACGCCACGAGCAGACGACTAAGTTTTCGAACAGCAGCCGCTCGGTGTGGTTGGCGGGGAGGTAGTCCTGAAAAAGATCTTCCCGAAACTGCTCGAAAGCTTTCGGATCCTCGCCAGGCAGGACGGGAGTGGCCGCTGTCAGGCCGTGAACCAGGCGATTGAAACGGACGGCGGCGCGTCCTTCGGGAGTCCTGGGTCCGCCGCGAGCGGCGTTTTTTCGGTTGGCGTCGAGTTGTCTTTGCGAAGGCATGCGAATCAGTCCTCGATTTTGATTTTGCGCGGAGGGTGCAAAACACGCACCGCCGAATGGCGGCCAGGCCTGCTTCGAAGTGGTGTGGATTCAGGTGATTACGGCCGAAAAAATAAATCCGGAACAGTTGTCACCGATTCGGGCGGCGTTGCACCGCGCGCTCGAGCAGTTGGCGTTCAGCGCAGGTGCAGCGATGCACGGCGATGCGGTTCGATTCTGTCGTGTACAGCGCTCGCTGGTACTGCTGTCTCTGAGGTGTCCTGACCGCTGAACGTCGCCATCTCGTTGTCCGCTCTCTGACAGTGGCGGCTCGGAAACGCGACGTGTAGGCGTGAGGTTGTCCGCTCCCTTACGGTCGCGGCTCGGAAACGTGACGTGCAGGCGCAGCGATGCCGGTTCGTGGGCGACTTTCATCTGTGGGTATGAGCCGCGAGGATCATTCCCAACTTGCTGACGCGCGCAGGGGCAGGAGCAGTTGCTGGCGGGCATCAGTCGCCGGCCGGGATTTCGTCGGGAATCGTGAAGTAAAACGTCGCGCCCGCACCTGGCGCCGCTTCGGCCCAGATGCGCCCGCCGCGGGCCTCCACGATTTTCCTGCAGATCGAGAGCCCAATGCCGGTGCCGGCGGGATGGCGCCGCAGCCGTTTGAATGGCTCGAAGATGTGCTCGGCCTGGGACATGTGGAACCCCGCGCCGTTATCGGCGACCGAGAATCGCCAGCCCGCCGGCAGCCGTTCCGCGGCCACACGGATTTGAGGCGGCGCGTCCGACCGGTACTTCATCGCGTTCGCAAGCAGGTTCTGAAAGAGCTGCACCAGGTGACTTTCGATCGCTCGAACACGGGGCAGATCACGGAATTCGAATGTGGCTCCAGTCTCAGTTACCGCGCCGGCGAGGTGCCCGGCCGCGCTTTCCAGGGCCGCGGCGGCACTGACGTCCTGCACGCGCGCGAGATCCATGGTGCCCGCGCGGCACAGCGCGAGCAGATCGCGGACCAGGTCCTGCATGCGCGCAGCACCGTCGACTACATAGCGAATGAAGGTATCGGCATCGCCGCCGAGAACTCCCGCATAGCGGTTGGAGAGCATTGCCGTGTAGGTGCTTACGATCCGCAGCGGTTCCTGCAGATCGTGCGACGCCATATACGCGAATGCTTCGAGCTCCGCGTTTTTGGCCGCCAGCTGCGCGGTACGTTTTTGGAGCGCCTGCTCGGTCTGCTTGCGTTCGGTAATGTCCCGGTAGAACACGGAAACGCCCGACGGACTTGGATAGACCGAGTTCTCGAACCACTTGCCCAGCGGCGCGTAATAGTTCTCGAACGCCACCGAGATTTGCTCGCGCAGCGAGCGCTGCAATTCGGTGTAAAAAGCCGTGTGCACCGATTCGGGGAATTCGTCCCACACGCATTTGCCGAGCAGCTCTTCGGCCGGCTTCAGCGCCAGTTCCGCGGCTTTCTGATTCACGTACGTGTAGCGCCACTCGGTATCGAACGCGATATAGGCATCGCCGATGCGCTCGAGAATACTCCGGATTTCCGCCGAGGCCGCTTCGGCCTGCTCGCGCGAGGCCTTTTCGCGCACGATCGCCTGTTCCTGCTGTTCGTGCCGCCGCCGGTCAGTAATATCCAGCATGGCTGTACGGATGCCGACGATGCGGCCCGACTCGTCGGCAATGAGGTTCTCATGAACTTCGAGCACTATGTGCCTGCCGTCGGCGGTGACGTACTCGCGCTCGGCCGGCGTGAGCGGCGGCACACCGGCAAGGGTATCCTGAACGGCTCTTCTGCTCTTCTCGCGCTCGTTTTCGGACACGAATTCCCACGGACAGCGTCCGATGATTTCCTCGCGCGTGCGCCCGAGTAACCGGCATTCGGCGCGGTTCACGCGGCGGATCACGCCATCGCAGTCGATCTCGTGGTACGCGATCGGCGCGTCCTTGAAAAGGGTCCGAAAATGGCGGAATGCCTCTCTCACGCGGCGGGTCGAGAGCCTGCGGTGTGTGACGTCGCGTGTGGCGAGTACGGCGCCGATCTTCCTGCCATCGCGGCCGAACAGCGGGCGTCCGGTGGCGAGCAGGGTACGGCGCGGGGCGTCTTTCGGCGCGACCACAATCTCTACATCGCGAACAGTCTCGCCCTGAAACGCGCGATAGAGCGGATTATCCTCCCTGCGCAGCGGTGTAACGCCGTCCGGATACATGAAGCCGCAGTTCTCGGCCCAATGCTCAGCCGCGGCCGGCGTTTCCGGGCTGCCGAGGGCGCGCATCGCGCGATTCACGATGTGCAGCGTACCCGTTTCGTCACAGACGGCTATGCCGGTTCCTATGTTGTCGAGCACGGCCTCGGTGAACTCCTGTTTTTGCTCGAGGCAACGTTCCGCGGCGAGGCGGCGCTCGCGCTCGAGCGCGAATTCGCCGACGGGATTCGTGATCTCGCGCGCGGTGATGATACGGCCGCCCTCAGCCGCAACGACCTCGAGGTGCAGGCCTTCGACGACGATACTGGCCGGCAGCGAAGGCAGCGTTCGAAGCGCCTTCTGTACGGGGGGCGGCGGACCGTGCGCCGGCTCCCAGGATTCGGGTCCGGCAACCAGCGTCGCGAGAAGGCGGCGTGCGGCGGGGTTGGCGTACTCGATAGTGCCCTCGGGATTGACGACGATCACCCCATCCTGCAGCTGATCGAGAATCGCGACATCGGCGTGGGTTGCAGGAAATACGGGCATGAACAGCTGGACAGGTACACTCTGACCGGCCGGGTTGGTACGCGGAGGTTCGATGTACGGTGGACCTATTGTACACGAGTTCTACTGGCGTGGAGCAGTTCACAACCCGGTGTTTCTCCACCGACATCGGGGTGTATACTCGGGCTGAGCGAAAATCTCTGTGGATCTGCCCGGCTCGCGCAGAGCGTTTGTCAAAACGCTTGGGCTGGGGGCGACGGCACTGTCGCTGCCCGTAACCGCTGCATCAAAGAACGCGCTGCCCCGCTGGCGAGGATTCAATCTTCTATATCTGTTTCAGGCCCGCCGCCAAACCGGGGGGCCGGTGGAGATTCCCGAAGATGACTTTCGGATGATCGCGGACCTCGGGTTCGATTTTGTTCGCATCCCGATGGATTACTGGTTCTGGATCGACTCCGACTGGCGGGCAACCGGACGGCCTGCGGTGCAGGATTTGTTGAAGGTCAGGGAAGCCGGGCTCGTTCCGGTTGATCGCATCATCGAGCTCGGGCGTAAGTACGGGCTGCATGTCAGCCTCAATTTCCACCGCGCGCCGGGTTACTGCATCAACGAAGCGGATCTGGAGCCCTGCGTGTTGTGGCGCGACAAAGACGCCGAAGATGCGTTTGTCTTCCACTGGGAGCTTTTCGCGCGCCGCTACAGAGACATCGGGCCGAACGATTTGAGCTTCAATCTGGTAAATGAAGCTCCGCGCCCGCGGCCGCGCTACATGACGCGGGAAGATTATCGCCGCGTGATGACTCGTACCGCGGACACGATCCGCGAGATCACACCGGACCGGCTGATTATTATCGACGGGCTCAGCGTGGGCAACGAGGTCGTCTATGAGATGATGCCGACGCGGGTGGCGCAAAGCGTGCACGCTTACTCGCCCGCGGAGGTGAGTCATTATCGCGCCGGGTGGGTGGACAAACGCAGGGATTTCCCGGCGCCGTGGTGGCCGGCGGTGCGCAGGGATGGCTCCGGCCTGGTCAGCCGCGAAACCTTAGAAGCGCATTACGAGCCGTGGGGCTGGCTGGTGAGGCAGGGCATCGGGGTACATTGCGGGGAAGCCGGAGGGTTCAACAAGATCTCGCACGACGTGTTCCTCAGGTGGATCTGCGACGTGCTGGATATTCTGAAGAGCCATAACATCGGATGGGCGCTGTGGAATTTCCGGGGCTCTTTCGGCGTGCTCGATTCGGGGCGTGAAGATGTCGCGTATGCGGACTGGCACGGACATAAGCTGGACAATAAGCTGCTCACGCTGCTGCAGTATCATTAGGCCGTTCTTCAACACGAATTTCCGGCGCGAACTGAACCGCGACTGTGACGGGGCGCCTGGGCAAGGCAGCTTAGCGTTCTGTTCGCTTTCCGCAGGTCCGAGTCTGCTGTCTGAAGTGTCCTGACCGCTTGCTGACGCGCGCGGCTCGGAAAGTCGAGGCGGCGAGGCTGAAGTTCGCCTCCGCACCTGCAGCGTGCTTCGTGATGCGATACTGTCACTAACGACGTGACCCCGGTACAAAACGACGTCCTCCTGGCATCCGAGCTGCCGGGCCTGACGCCGTTCGCGCGCGGCAAGGTGCGCGACGTTTACGCGCTCGGCGACGACCTGCTCATCATTGCCACGGATCGTATTTCGGCGTTCGACTACATCCTCGCAACAGGCATTCCGGGCAAAGGCCGGGTGCTGACACAGCTGTCGCTGTTCTGGTTCGACTTCGTGCGGGACATCGTCCCGCACCATCTGATCACGGCGGACGTCGAGAGCTACCCGAAGAGCCTGCGCGAACAGCGCGCGCAGCTGGAAGGTCGCTCGATGCTGGTGAGGCGCGCGCGTATGGTGGATGTCGAGTGCGTCGCGCGCGGCTATCTGTCGGGCTCGGGGTGGAAGGAATACAGGGCGAACGGAACCGTCTGCGGCATTCCGCTGCCGCCGGGGCTGCGCGAGAGCGACAAGCTGCCGAAGCCGATCTTCACACCAGCGACCAAGGCGACCACCGGTCACGACGAGAACATCTCCTTCGAAATCATGGCGGGACTGGTCGGGCAGGATCTCGCCAGTGAACTTCGCCGGCTCACGCTGCGTATCTACGAGACAGCGGCA
>DASSSG010000525.1:0-3459 GCA_035708545.1 Bryobacteraceae bacterium
CCGAAGACGAGTCTCGCGCTGTCGGAAAAGCGGGCTGCGTCCATCGCGAACTGGCTTGGAGCCCATGGCATTGACAAGGCGCGGCTGACAACTCAGGGCTTCGGAAGCGACAAACCGATCGCCGACAACAATACGGAAGACGGACGAGCGAGGAACCGGCGCGTCGAGCTGGTGCGCGTGGCGCCGGCTTCCGCCGGGGTCTCAGGCGCAGCCGAGCGCTGAAGGCTCACTCACGAGCGCAGAGACGCGAGTGCACGCACTTTTTCCTGCGTAAGCCTGGCCAGCAGGCGATAGAACGGGTGCCGCGCTTCTGCCGCGAGCGTATCGCAGAAGGACGGAACCCACGCCAGATGATCGTCTGCGAAGGCGCGAAACCGATCCTGAGCGGCGTCGTGCGCGAGCAGGTGGGCCGCGAATAACAGCAGCAGCCCGATGTGATCGGCAGGCTCATTGGCGGCCGAAGGCTGAAAACCTTCGGACCAGAACCATTTCAGCGCGCTGTGGTGCGGCTCGCCCATAAGTCTCGGTTCTGCTCCGCCGCTGGATTGCCAGGGAGGACACACCGCGCCGGTCGGGCTCACGAACAAGCGCACGTACTCCCGTTCCAGATCTTCCGCTGCATCCAAGGCAGCCGAGAGTTCAGGGGTGGGGAGCACGCCCGGTTCGACGCGGCCAAGATACTCACGCATACGCGGCACATCGCAGGACAGAAATGCTTCGCCCAGGAAAGCCAGACTCGCGGAGTTCACAGGGGCTCGACGGCAACGACCGCATCCATAATGCAGGAGGATCCGGCCCAGTTGTTGAGCTTCAGCATCTCGTCGGTGCTGGACTGTGGGACGATATCGCCATCGCGGACTCCCCGGCCACCGGATTTCGAAAGCAGGCGCGAGCGGTGGCCAAACCCGTGCGCAACCATTACGGCATCCGGACGAATGATTTCGCTGAGGTGCGCCGGCACTTCGATGGAGCCCACGCGCGAGCGCACGCGCACCGACTGGCCGTCTTTGATGCCCAGCTTTGCAGCGAGCGCCGGATTGAGCACGGCCGCGTTGGTGGGCATGATCTCGTTCAGCAGGGCATTATTCTGTGTCGTGTTCCGGCGATGGATCGCGGGGATGTAAGTCAGGTAATAGTACGGGTACGCATCCGACGGCAATTCACGCTTCGGTGTCCAGCCGGGAAGCGGATCGGCGCCTTTGTCTTTGAACTGGGGCACGTAAATCTGGCACTTGCCCGTCGGCGTCGCAAACGCCGTACGCGGCTGGAACATCTGCTGCTTCGTGTACACGCCGGTTTTCGCGAACTCTGCGAAGCTCTCGCCCAAACCCGCCCGCTTTGTCTTCTCATCGAGTAGTTGCGCGGGGTTGATGAACGCGCCGTCCGGTTTCTTAAAGAACTCCGGCGCCATTCGCTTGCCGAGTTCCACGGCCACCCACCCGATGCTCTTCGTTTCGAACATCGGCGGTACCACAGCCTGACGTGCCACCACCTGAGGCTGCGTGGCAATGTAGTCGCGCGCGATGAGATCGCTTACTTCGAGGTATGTGGTCGACGGCAGGACGATATCGGCCAGCGAGGCCGTGTCGGTGGGCAGAAAATCCATGACCACCGTGAACTCGACATTCTTCATGGCGCGTTCCATCTGCTTCGGATCAGGAAACGCGAGAATCGTGTACGCGTTCCAGAATGCGCCCCTGATCATTCCGGGATACCTGTTCAGCATGCCGTCGGCGAGAGTGCTGAATAAACCCGTGTCCTGCTCGTGGACCAGCGGGAGCTTGTCGCGCCCGTCGACGCGGCGGCCTGATTTCGCCGGATACTTCGGGGGCGGATAGATGGCATCGACCGCCGGAATGGCGATCGTACGCGGGAAATAACGTCCGCCCGGACGGTCCACCGTTCCCGCGAGGATGTTCAGGATCGAGATGGCATGCACCAACTGCGTGGCATTCGCGTAGTTCGCACAGAGCGTCTTTTTGTGCGCGGGAACAATGCCGGCGCCGCTCGCGGCGAACTCGCGCGCGATCCGCTGGATCGCGTCGGCGGGGACGTCGCTCTCGCCCGCGGCCCATTCGGGTGTGTACTGCTGAAAGTGGGAGCGGATCTGGTTCTCGAAGTCGGGGAAGTTGGTGTAGTCGGCTGCGAAATCCCGATGGTAGAGATTCTCCGAGACGATGACATTGATCATCGCCAGCGCGACCGCGAGATCGCTGCCCGGGCGAATGGGATACCACTCGTCGGCCACGCGCGAGGTTGTGGTGTAGGTCGGGCTGAAGTGGACGATCTTCGCGCCCTTGTCTTTCGCATTGAGGACGCCGTTTGCGTATGCAAGCTTGGCCTTGCCGACCAGGTCCCAGCCAAACAGCAGAATGTATTTCGAGTTCTCGAAATCGTTGGCGAAAGTTTTGCCGCCGGTCGTGTATTTCTGAATAACGCGGTCCGTCTGGAAACAAACGTCTATGTGGTCGATACGATTCACGATGCCGAGGGCGTTCATGAACCGGCTCCACAGGTCGGGCGACGGAAGCGTGACGAACAGCAGCGATTCGGCCCCGTAGTTCTTTATGTAGCCGCCAAACCGGTTCGCGATTGTGTCGAGCGCCTCCTGCCAGGAAATGCGCACCCACCCGGGATCCTCATCGAAGCCTTTCTTCGGGTTGGTGCGCCTCATCGGGTACTTCAGGCGATCCACATCGTAGAGAAAGCCGCCGCCGGACGCGCCTTTGCCGCACAGATGGCCGGCCCCGGACTGATCGCCCGGCAAACCCTCGAGGAAACGCAGCGCGCCATCCTGAACTGTTGCCCTGATGCCGCATGCGGGGCTGCATACGCCGCAGGCCGTCGTAACGATTCTCGCGCCGGTGTCGGCCCCTGGCGCAGCCGGTTCGAAGTAACGGCTGAGAGCATCTGCCAAAGCGCTCCCGCCGGTGAAGGCGGCGGTCGTGGTCATGCCGCCGATCCGCAAAAGAGCTCGTCTGCTGAGTGACATGGTTACCGTGCCTCCTGACCTGCCGTCCAGCCGGATGTCACAAAGCGAATTCGCGGCCGGGTCTGCGCCCTGTTGTTGAACCCGTCAATCGTGGAACTGCCTTCGCGCTGGATTTCGTCCCAGTCGCCGAAACGGAGCGCGCCGGTCGGACACAGGGTGACGCAGGCTGGTTGGAGGTCCTGCTCGATTCTCGCGAAGCAGCCGTCGCACTTCTGCATCGTGCTTGTTTTCGGATTCACACGAGGGACGTCGTACGGACAGAACTCGCGGCAAATCCCGCAGCCCGCGCACTCAGCCGCGTTGACGACAATAAAGCCGTCGGCTCGCCGCTGGATCGCCCTGGTCGGACATACGCGGATGCAGTATGCGCTTTCGCAGTGATTGCAGGCCAGTGACAGGGCCTGCGTCCTGACGGCGGGGAAGGTTCCCGTCTCCGCCGTGTGGACTCGCCTGAAGCGAACGTCAAC
>DASSSG010000526.1:0-5767 GCA_035708545.1 Bryobacteraceae bacterium
AGGTGCGTGCCCTGGTCAGTCATGTTGCCGCCGGCGTACGCCTTAAAGTACCGCCAGTAACGTACGCGCATGGGTTCGAACGTGTGTTTCGGGGCGTCGCCCTGGAAGCGCTCCCAGTCGATCTTCGACGGCAACGGCGAATTATCGAGCGGCCGCCCCACGTTCCAGTGCCACTGCGCCTTCACTAACGAGATCTCACCCAGCATGCCGTCGTCAACCATCTTCTTCGCGTTTTGGATCTTGTCGATCGACCGGCGCTGCATCCCGATCTGCACAACCTGCTTCGAGCGGCGGACCGCCTTCACCATGTCGAGGCTCTGGTCAAGCGAGTAGGACAGCGGCTTTTCGAGATACACGTCCTTTTTCGCCCTGAGCGAGGCGTACAGCATCGGCGCGTGGTGATGGTCAGGGGATGCGATCAGGACGGCGTCAATGCCCTGCTGCTCGAGCAGTTCGCGGTACTCGATGCAGGGCTTCGCGTCCGGATGCTGCGTCTGCGCTTTGTCCATGTTCGCGGCGTTTATTTCGGCGATCGCGACGCACTTCGCGCCGTACTTCTCGAAAACCTGACTGACATAACGGCCGCGTCCACCGGCCGCGATCAGGCCGTACTGAATGCGATCGTTCGCGCCAAAGGCGGAACGGGGTACGAACAGCGGAGCGGCGGCCGCTGCTTTCAGGAAATCTCTGCGTTGCATGTGAGCTCCTTCGTGGGGTGCGCGTTCACTTCCGAGTCGCGAGCACGCGCGAGGGATAGAAACCCTGCCGCACGGTGCGATCGGTGACGATCCGGAACTGCATGGATTCTATCAACTCGGGTACCCGCTCTTCCACCTGGCGTCCCCAGAAGGCAGGCGCTACGCGGTTGGCGACCTTGTAGAGCTGATTGAACGTGGGGTCGTACTGGCCGATGGTCACGAGCGTGAACCGGCCGCGAGGCCGCAGAATCCGGCGGAATTCGCGGAGAGCGCATTCAATGTCGTCGGCGGCCAGCAGCTCGAACAAATAACAACACACGACGGCGTCAAAGCTTTCGTCGCGGAACGGCATGTAACGCGCGTCCACGGCCTTGCAATACGTGCGCGCTCCCGGGAATTCGCGGCGCGCGGCGCGCTGTGTGCGCGCCGCCATGTTTGGCGACAGGTCGACGCCGATCGTATGCCCTCGCGGGTTCGCTCTGACGAGTCGCCGAAACATCTCACCGGACCCGGTGGCGACTTCGAGAACGTTCATCCCGTCGCGAATTCCCGACACCTCGACCGCCACGCGGTGCGCTTTCGAATGGAACAGAATGCTCGAAAGCGGATAAACAACGGCCATCGCATCGTAAACGCGCCGCGTGCGCTCGGAGATCGTCTCCGGCAGCCCGTCGCGCAACTGCGGTGGAGGTGGCGCGGCAATCGACAACGTCAGTCTGTCCAATCGGGTCTCCTTTTGTCTCAAGCCGATTCAGGAAACGGCGGCGTACTCGGTCCGCAGTTCCGGAATTTCAATCTCGGTATGCGTGCCCTCGCCCGGCTGGCTGTCGATCCACATGCGGTAGTCGCCGGCGAACAGCACCTGCAAACGCTCGTTCACGTTGCTGATCCCGATGCCCTGCTCGAACAGCGTCGCCAGTTTGGTCTCCGGTATGCCGACGCCGTCGTCTTCGACGCTGAGGTGCAGCCGCTCATCCACGAGCCGGCTGCGCACTCGAATGGTACCGCCGTTCACTTTGCTGCTTAAACCGTGACGCACGCTGTTTTCGACCAGCGGCTGCAGGATCATGCTCGGTACCAGACGATCGAGGGTTTCCGGATCGACGTCCTTTTCGAACCGGAGCTTATCGCCGAAGCGCGCGGTCTCGATAGTCATGTAGTCGTCCACAAACGACAGCTCCTCACGCAGAGGACTGAGGTTCTCGTGCTCGCGCATGGCCCGCCGCAGGATATTCGAGAGGCGGTAAATCATTCCGCGCGCGCGCTCGGGATCGATCCGAATCAGCGAGGAGATCGAGTTCAGCGTGTTGAACAGGAAGTGCGGATTGATCTGCCGTGTGAGAGCGGCGAGGCGCGCCTCATTCAACAGCCGCTGCTGGCGTTCGAGCTTGTCCTCATTTCTCGTGTTGTTCCAAATCTTCAGCGGCAGGGTGACCGCGAACAGCGTCGTTATGTAGATTGCAGCCAGCGTAGCCGGCTGGGCTTCTAACAGTGAATACAGATAAATGGAGAACAGGAAACGGTGCCCGAAGGCGAGGAGCGCCGCCGCCCGTGCGCCCTCGGCGAGCAGCACCGCGCCGAAAAAGAGCAGGTGAAACCAGCGGGTCGCAACAGATGCGCGTGCGATGTTGAGGAAGGGCGAGAATCGCCAGATTTCCTCCGGGTGCGGCGCCAGATCGCGTACGAGCCCGCCGAGCACGCCGATGCCCGCAAACAGCGGCAGTGAAAGCCACTCGTGGTTCAGCATTGCGGGCAGCGCAATCATCCCGCCGGACATGATGCCGGTGAGGTAACCGCCGAGCATGCCGGCGAGCAGGCTGCCTTCCAGCCCCAGGTCGACGGCCGGATAGCCACCGGTGATGACGCGGACACCGACGCCGGCGCCGAATGCCGCCCCGAAGCCGAGCGCGAACTGAAACCGCTGGAAGACGGTACGCTGCTCGCGCAGGAGCATGCGCTTGAAGACCTGCAGGCGGACGAGAATGCTGGCGAGCGAGGCGGCAACGGCAAGCTTGACGAGCAGAGTGACCGAGTGTTGCTCGAGCATGCGGGCCTGCGGCCATTATAATGGCAGGAGACCCCCTCCCGCGGTGAAGTATCTGACGCCATTAGGGTTGCAGGTTCCGCCGCAGCACTGTCCGCGATGACCACCCCGGCGACATTCCGGCTCACCCAGATTGCGGAAGCGGACTTCCCCAGCCGATTTGGCCATTTCCGAATCTTCGGCTTTCAGGGCGAGTACCGGTCAGGCGTGGAGGAGGCGGTCGTACTGCGAATGGGCGACACGGCGGGGGATCCGCCGCTCGTGCGTGTTCACTCGGAGTGCCTCACCGGGGATGTGTTTCACAGTCTGCGCTGCGACTGCCGCGCCCAGCTCGAGCTGGCGCTGTTCCGGATCGCGGAAGAAGGCCGAGGGCTGCTGATCTACGAGCACCAGGAGGGCCGCGGGATCGGGCTGATGAACAAGCTGCGAGCCTACGAGCTGCAGGACCATGGGGCTGATACGGTGGAAGCGAACGAGCGGCTCGGGTTCGAGGCCGACCTCCGGGGCTACCAGCTGCCTGGCGCGATCCTGCGGCATCTGGGAGTGGGTGCGGTGCGGCTGCTGTCGAACAACCCGGCGAAGATCGAGGCGCTCGAGCGCGCGGGCATACGGGTGGTCGAGCGAGTGCCGTGCGAGGTGCCGCCGGTGGCGACTACGGAGGATTACCTTCGCACGAAGCGCGAGAAGATGGGGCATTTATTCAGCGGTTTTTGACCGGGCGCTTGAAGGTCGAATGGTAAACTGAGCTTATCCGAGACCGGTGAGGTGCGAGAGCGGTTGAATCGGGCGGTCTCGAAAACCGTTGAACCTTTACGGGTTCCGTGGGTTCGAATCCCACCCTCACCGCCACGATAAATCTTTGAAAATACAGGACTTGTATCGCCGCTCGCAGCCTAGACCCATAAAGTTTGTGGTTCGTTACGCGTCTAGCAACCGGTTTACCATGTACGTTCAGATTCTCATCGAAATGCCGATGAAGTTCGTCTACTATCGGATGAGATAATTTCAGCCGTAAAGACACCTATAGGGTGGACTCGCATTTCGCTGTACGGCGGCACGCCCGCGCTGCCACAGTTCAATGTGAAGTGTTACGCTCTTTCAGACGATGACGCCTTTTGGGGAATACGACCATGCCTAAAGCGAAACCCGCTGATGGGCCATATGCAAAGGCCCTCAGCGACGCGATCAGATGCATTTATCAAGCGTACGGCCCCAACCTCTCCGCTTTCTTCCGAGACGTGCAAGGTGAGCCGCTGATCGATGCCAAACGAGAAAGCCATTTCGAAGTCCACACCGTCGGCCGCCCCGCTCGGCGTGAGCGTATCCAAAGTACACGCTGAGTTTAGGCCAGACCCGTCGCGGGCTGTGTTTCTTCAGGGCCGGATCGATCAGGATCTCGTTTATCGGCTTACGCCAGAAATCGTTCGCATTCAGCACACTGGCCGAGATCCAATTACGGTGTACATCGACAGCCCCGGGGGCGGTACCATGTACGCCGCGCAAATCCTCGACCTGCTTCGTGCTCCGAGTCTGGACTCCTCCACCCCGTGCAGGTTGATAACGGTTGGCACCTCTCTTGCCGGAAGTGCGGCAGCAAGCTTGCTCTCTGCTGGAGATTACGCTCTGGTCTACCCAGATACCAGACTGCACTTCCACGGACTTCGCGTACTGAGTGACGCGCCAATCACCGTCGAGAGGGCATCCGACGCAGCGAAGGATTTGAGGGAGTCGAACAACCGGGCGGCAGTCACGCTCGCGCGCGATTGCAACCTGCGGTTCTTCTTCCGGTTCGTCACCCTCAGACCGGAGTTCGGAGCGTATCGGGAAAGGACCGGCAAGCGAGATTGCGGTGAGAGGGACTGTTTCGTCGGACTCATCTCCGAGAAGCTCAGCAGCTGGGGTCTAGCCATTGTCAGTAAGGCGGAACAGAGAACGAAACGCTATGCCAGCCTGTGGGATAGCGTGGTCAGATCTCGGAATGTAGCGAAGCAGCTCGCGAATATGGCAAATTTCCGAGGACAGGGCGAAGCAACAACTTCAGATCAGATTGTCACTGCAGTCAACAAGCTGCAGGCGGAAGTATTGCGCTCGATCGTCACTTTTGAACTCAAAGCCAACAAAGCGCGTCCGGGTTGGGGGTTCGCTTCCGCCGGCGTATCTCAGGTGCAGGACGACTTTCTTCTGTTGAACGAGTACATCGGTCACCATCAGAACGAGTGGATCGAGATCTTCTGTGAGCAGTGGAAAGACGTCGTTCTTGACCCCGCGGACAAACAGGCTATCGATGAACTACCCGAGGCCGAGAGGAAGGCCGCGCTCGTTGAAAAGCTGACCCCGGTCCTCCTGCCGATCTGGCTGTTTCTAGGCGCCGTCTGCCATGTTCTTCAAGAGGCAGAGAATCCGCTGACGTCTCATGATGCGTTCTGGCTCGGGCTTGTGGACGAAGTAATCGGAGCGAATCTCCCAACTCTCCGCAAAGTGGTAGAGCAAGGGCCGTCAAGCCAAAAGCGGAAAGCCAGCAAAGAAGCCATGACGCGCGCATCATAGGCTGCTGTCCCGATCGAAAGGCGGCCTCATCGCCAGCGCCGAGCGCAAAATAAAAAGTTTGCGATAAGTTTGCGATAGTTCGCTCGATGCGTTTTATGAGTTCTGCGATCTTTGGAAATCAACAACTTGTGTGTTTTCAATACGGCCGGAGGCTTCGAATCCCACCCTCACCGCCAGTTTTGAATAGCCAACGGGCGGTTCGGTCCCGCCAATGTTCCCGCCTGCAAAATTGAACGTTCCCCGGCCTGCCATGCCCGGAGTAAGCTTGACCGCATCGCGTGCGGTCGAAGACACGTTTGTTTCGTGTCATCTGTTTTCCGGTCACGATTTGTCCTCAGCCGAATTGCTCCCGCCTGCGCAACCTGACGTTGCGGTCCCCCAACCGAATGGGACCCCCGTTGCTGGTGGACATCGATCCGGCTGGCAACCTCACCGCTGCACCGGGATGAATCGCAGCTCATCGCCGCTGATGCTGCTG
>DASSSG010000527.1:0-5031 GCA_035708545.1 Bryobacteraceae bacterium
GGAGCTGCTTGCAGTCGCCAAGTCATGGATGGCTCGCATTCCGGTACAGCACCTCGATATTCTGATCATCGACGAGATCGGCAAGAACATCAGCGGCGCCGGCATGGACACGAAGGTGGTCAATCGCAGCGTTCACGGCGAGTACAACCCCTGGCCCAACGCGCCCCGGATTGAGCGGCTGTTCGTTCGCGATCTGAGCCCGCTGACCTATAACAACGGTGTGGGACTGGGCATGGCCGACGTGATCCATGACCGCATTCTGGAGAAGATCGACTGGGTGCCGACGCAAATCAATTCACTGACCGCTTCCACGCCGGCGGCGATTCGCACCCCGGTCCATTTTGCGAGCGATCGCCTGTGCCTCGAGAAGATTTGGCCAACCGTCGGCAAGTTCGACCCCGCCGATATCGAGATCGGCTGGATCCGCAACTCGCTGGAACTTGGCGTTCTGGCTTTTACCGAAAACCTGCGGCCGGAGATCGAAAGCAACCCCTCACTCGAGATCCTGGAAACACGGCCATGGGAGTTCGATTCCGCGGGCGATCTGGCGGGCATACCGGCGCTTGAAGGACTGCTGCAGGCGGCAGTGCACTAAAGCGCTCTCACGGCGGAACAGGGGTGGCCGCCGAAAGGCTCAGGCGACGCGACTGCTGACCAGAACCGGCTCTTTTGCGGGAACAGGAGCCGGCTGCGGATGCGCCACCGGGGCGGGTTTGGCGTGCGCGGCGCGGTTACGAGCCTCGAGAAGGGCAAGGCCGGCACTCAGCAGGCGAAAGACGCCTGCACCCGCGAGGATCGCGATCGGCAGGAGTGCCATTAGTCGAAAGACGCCCGGCAGTGCTCCCGCTCCTAAGTACATCACGGCCTGAGTGAACAGCAGGAGCTTCACAGCTTCGCGTTCAGCACTGAACTTCTTCTTGCGGCGTCCCGATGCCGGCTGCCTGCGTGTTCCGCCCACAGCGCTCGCAGCCCGTTTACTTTGCACAACGACCCTCTCGGTGAGATTGGATTCACCACGTGGGGGCGAAGTTTCGATTCACAGTGAGCGGAGTGCGATCGGCTTGCGAGGGAGATGAACATTCGGTGAGACCGGGACGGTAGCACAGTCGAGGTCTCCGCTGAAGACTTTCACGGCCTTGCCGCACCGGGTGCAGAGCACCTCCAGCATCGTGGAGCCGTGACCCGGTGTCTCCGGCGCGATAAGCGTGGCACCGGCCTGCATGCGTACCAGCTGACCAGCGGTGTCGATTCCGACAAACGGTTTCGTAACGATGCGGTTCTCGCTCGACATGTTGCGCTCTCGCCGGCGGTCAAGCTGAGTATAAAAATTGTCCGCCTGATCGAACAATATGCCGACGGGCTGGCCGTCGGCTAACCCGGCGCCCGCTTCAGACTGGCGCGCCCGGAGGGACTCGAACCCCCGGCCTACTGGTTCGAAGCCAGTCGCTCTATCCAGCTGAGCTACGGGCGCCTTCACCACCGACGATAGCACAGCGCCCCTCACGCACGTGTCCAGCGTATCGCGTGGCGGCGTTCCGGTTGAACCCGAGTCGAACTTCGGCTCGGGATCGAGAACGTTGCGAGCACCTGAGCGGAACGACTCTCCATTGGCTACGGCTCGCGCGTTCGACAGGAACGCAGTCTGCGATGCCCAACGACGGGTGCTGCGGTCGCGGAATCCAAGCCGCTTGACCTGTAATGAATATTACGGAAGCAGGACCAGCAGCCAGCGGCGTCCACACACGCCGGGACCCAAGCTCAACTCCTGCCGTGGGGCGGTAGCGGCATCGCCCCACTGGACAATCTCCCAGAACGCGGGCTGGCATAGAACGGACAAGGATACAACCTCAACGAGGACAGATACTTAGATGAAAAACAGCCTGAAAAGACGTTTCGATGGGGGATCTCGCCGTCTGCCCGGCCAACCGCGAGGATATAGTACACGTGAAATTTTCTCTTAGTACCATTTCTGGTCTTGTACTTCCCCCGCCCTGATGGTAATCTGCAAATGAAAACTACGTTCGGTTCGGTACCGGCGTGGTGAAGGAAGCGGTTTGTTCGCGAGTATTTTCATTATCGTGGTGTCGCTGATCCTGTTCGTGTACTGGTTCCGCTACACGTGTCTGCTGATCCTGAGCGCCCAAAACGCAAAGAACTATGCCCCCCAGGTGGCTACCGCCAACCAGCTGAACTTCCTCGAGGTCCGGTCGGAGCTCATGCAGGAAGCCCCGAACAGCCCTCTCGAGAAGCTGCATCGCGCCCTCGACCGCGACTACCGCGTCCTTACGTATCTGCTCCAGCACGCCGCTACGTACAGTGTTTCCGGCCGCTCGATTGAGGAGCGGATCCTCATGCTCGATTATCAGGTCATGCGTGTGTGGTACGCGGTGACTCGCGGGATGTCGAGCACCCTCGCAAGGCGTGCGCTGCTCGAGCAGGCTACCGTGGTTAATCACCTCGCGAACGCAATGGGCGAACGCGTAGCCGTTTCCGCGCGCGTCTGACCGCCCTCGCACGCGGTGCTGTCCCCCACGTTCTTCTAGAATGTAGGTGTGCCCACCGATGCTGAGCTGGAGCTGGCTCACTCCCGACTCGAGCGGGTTCGCCAGGAAGTCGCGAAGGTAATCGTCGGCCAGCAGGAAGTCGTTGACGGAGTGCTGATCTGTCTTATTGCGGGTGGCCACGCTTTGCTCGAAGGCGTGCCCGGTCTTGGCAAGACTACCCTGCTGCGGACGCTCGCGCGCGTACTGCATCTGCGGTATTCACGAATCCAGTTCACGCCGGATCTGATGCCCGGCGATATTGTCGGCAGCATGATGATCGAAACGGACGAGCGAGGCAGTAAATCGCTTCGTTTTCAGCCGGGACCGATCTTCGCGAATCTGGTGCTGGCGGATGAGATCAACCGCGCAACGCCGAAGACGCAGTCGGCGCTCCTCGAAGCCATGCAGGAGCGAACAGTCACGAGCGGCACGACGACGCATGAGCTCGAGGCGCCGTTCATGGTCATGGCGACGCAGAACCCGATCGAGATGGAAGGCACGTACCCGCTGCCGGAGGCGCAGCTCGACCGGTTTTTGATGAAGATTCTCGTCAGCTATCCGTCGCGTTCGGATCTAAGCACGATCATCGATCGGACGATTCAAAAGGAGGAACCGCAGCTCGAGCACGTGCTGGATCGCGAGGGCGTCCTCGGGCTGCGCCGGGTCTGCCGAGACGTTCTGGTGGCTCCCCACGTCCAGGACTATGCGGCGGATCTCGTGATGGCGACGCAGCCGGGTACGAATGGCGCGCATGAACTGGCGAACAAATACATCCGCTATGGCAGCTCGCCCCGAGGCGCGCAGGCGCTCGTCGAATGCGGGCGGGTCCTGGCGCTGATGTGCGATCGCTTCCACCTGAGCACGGACGACCTGCGCGAGGTGGCGCCGCAGGTGCTGCGACACCGCATCATTCTCAATTTCGACGCGCATGCCGATGGGCAGACGCCGGATACGATCCTGAACAAGATCATTTACGCGGTCTCCGCCACCAGTGCGGCGAGGTAGGGCAGCGGTGGGCCTTACAGACGCAGCTGGTGCGGTTCGGCGCGCGTGCCCGGCTCCCGTCAACGGAGCGATGCGGTGAATATGTCCGACATTCCCCTCATTGACGGCGCGTTTCTCGAGAAACTGGAGCGCCTTACGCTGCAGTGGCAGAGATCTTTCGGAGGCCTGGTCGGCGGCCACAACACTTCGCGCTTTCCCGGCGCTGGTCAGGAGTTTCTCGATCATCGCCACTTCCACCAGGGCGATGACCTGCGAGCCGTCAACTGGCGCGCTTATCTGCGGCTGGAGAAGCTGTTCCTCAAGCTGTTTCAGGTGGAGCCGCGCGTGCCGGTGCGGCTGCTTATCGACGCGAGCGCATCCATGGGTACGGGAGCGCCGGCCAAATTCGACTACGCGAGGCGACTTGCGGCCGCGCTTTGTTATGTCGGTCTGGTGCGGCTCGATGCGATCTGCATCCAGCCATTTGCCGCTGCGCTCGCTGAATCCTGCATATGCAGCGGCGGCCGGCACCGGTTTGTCAAGGTCGTCAACTTTCTCGAGGCGATCGAGCTGAGAGGACGCACGGACTTCCTCGCTGTTGCCCGGGACTTCGCGTCGAGCTATTCGCAGCGCGGACTCGTGATCATTGTCTCGGACTTTCTCGACGATGCGGATTCCGAGAGGCCGCTGCAGTATCTGGCCGAGTTCGGCCATGAGTTGTTGCTCGTGCATCTATGGGCACCCGAAGAGCGCGAACCCGTTTTCGACGGCGAACTCGAACTCGTCGACGCGGAGACCAGTGGGCGGCTGGAGATCGGGCTCGACGAAGACGCGCGCCGGCGGTATACCGAAGCTTTTGACGAGTACGCGTCGAAGCTGGAGATTCTGGCACGCCGAAACGGCGGCCGGTATATCGCGCTGCCGACCAACACGCCGCTGGAAGACGCGGTTTTCGGAGCGCTGGCGCGGGCCGGCGCAGTGCAGTAAGCGGCCATGTCATTGCTGAATCTCGGTCTCGCGGAGTTGATCGGCCTGCTTGGCGCCACTTCGGCGCTTGTGGTTGCGCTCTATCTGCTGAACCGCGCGCGTAAACGCGAAACGGTACCGACGCTTCGGTTCTGGGTGCAGGCAGTGCGGTCGGATGCAGCACGGCGTCGGCGCCGCATTCAGCAGCCCTGGTCGTTGGTGCTGCAGCTCATCGGCATTGCCCTGCTGCTCCTTGCCATTGCACAGCCGCGGCTCGGATCGGCCGGCGGCTGGTCGCGCGACCACATTCTCGTGCTGGACACGTCGTCCTGGATGGCGGCGGGGACGCGGACGCGGACCCTCATGGATGAGGCGAAGGAAGCGGCGCGAGCGTATCTCGCACGGGTGCCGGCGGCCGATCGCGTGATGCTGGTGCGCGCCGACGGCTTGCCTGCGCCGGCCACGCCGCTGACCAGCGATCGCGAGATCGTGCGGCGCGCTATCGAGCAGTCCCGGCCGTCGGCGGCTGCGCTCAACC
>DASSSG010000528.1:0-14490 GCA_035708545.1 Bryobacteraceae bacterium
TCGCCGGAATCGCACAACCTGGACGAAACCGAGAACGCGATGATTCTAAACGCCGGAGATCGAATATCCCATGAAGCCAGGAATCGACAGAAACGGCCTGGATCAGCCTCACGGCTGACGCTCGAGGTGCTCGAACGTGTCGGCATGCCGCCCGAAGCGGAGCGCTTCATCATTTCTGACCTTCCGGAGCGAGGCATGCGAGCGTTGCGCGATTACTCTCCGCGTCGCTACCAGGTGGTCGAGCTTCTGCTTTCGCTTAATCTGACCGAAGACGAAATCGCGGATTTGATCGGGGTCCACGTCAATACGGTGAAGAAGGACTGGCGTGACGCGAAAACATTCCTGAAACGCTATTTCACGGAGCACGGAGTTGCCGGACGCTCTGAGGAAGTGCAAGCTGCGCTGGAGTGCCTCCAGCGGCTGTTCGGCTGATGTTGAACTTCTTGAACTCCGTATCGGTCCCAGTTTCGTTTATTGAAGCAGTGTCACGCGCGAACTGGAAGTTAGGAACGGTTCGTCAAGTTGACGCATAACGCCCAGGGCGTACTTCTGATCAGCAGCATCCGCCGAACGCGTCCAGAATAAGCCGCCTCCGACCCATGGACGGGATTAGTAATGATAGACGCCGTTCTGTTTGCGTACAGCCTGCATCCTCGGCCGCCCGAAAGTTCCGCCTGCAAACCGCGATACCAGACACCGCCGTGTAACTCAGATCGACTCCGCACTTCGGCTCAGCCGCCACTGACCCAGAACGCCGGCCGCTGCTGTCTCTCTCGCCTCGGCTTCACTACTGGTTTGCAAAATCCGCTTACTCCATCAACTCCGGCGCCGGAACTTACAATCATCTACCCCCATTTGCGCATCGGTCACAACTCTCGAAAAACTTGATTTGCTTTCTTTCCCGCACACCGCCTCCCGCAAATGCGGGCGATTTCACTTGACACTGTCCGTACCGTGGAATTGAAAGGACTCATTCCCAATGGCTCAATGGACATGTGTTGAACCCTCCGCCGCCCGCCTCGCTGCCAACGCCGCGAACGCCCAGGCGTCTACCGGCCCGCGCACGCCCGAAGGAAAAGCCCGCTCTTCCCAAAACGCTCGCGTTCATGGATTGAGCAACCGCGAAGTCGTCGTCGCCGAACACGAGCGCGAGCTCTTCAACGAATTCGTCGCCGGCTACGAGCAGGATCTGCAGCCCCAGGGCGCGCTCGAGCTGACCCTGTTCTCGCAAATCGTCCACGCTGCGTGGAACCTCCGCCGCGTCCGCGTTCTCGAAGCCGCTCTGTTCGACGGCAGTACCGACCCGCTCGCCGATGAAGCCTGCGACGCGAAACTGGACCGCCTCGCCCGCTACGCGAAGCGCTTCGAAAGTACACTCCTCCGCGCCACCCGCGAGCTGCGCACGCTCCAGACCAACCGAGCCCAGCGCGCCAGCGTTCTGCCTGCCGTCCGCGAGACGATTCCGCCCCGCGCCGACACCGCGAAGGCCGTTTTGGCAAAACGAACCCACCCGGCCGAGGCCCGGGAGAACGACATGCGCATCCTGCTCGCGTCCATCGAACGTGAAACCGACATCCTCGATGCGAACCGGCCCCAGCACGCCCGCTCGGCGGCATAGCGGCGCTCCGTGACACCCCATCCCCGCACGCTAAAATCGGGATGCATGCGCATTGCGCCGATTCGATCGACGCTGCTGCTCGCGGCGCTCGCCGGCCTCGCCTCTGCCCGCCAGCCAGTCCGCGCCCGCCACGCGATGGTAGTCAGCCAGGAGCAGTTCGCCACCGAAGCCGGCGTGCGCGCGCTGCGCGCCGGCGGGAATGCCATCGATGCTGCCATCACCGTCGGTTTTGCGCTTGCGGTCACGTACCCGGCAGCCGGCAATCTCGGCGGCGGCGGTTTCATGCTGGTCCGCCTCGCTGACGGCCGCACCGCTTTCCTCGATTTTCGCGAGCGCGCGCCCGAGAAGGCCTCGCGCGACATGTACCTCGACGCGAGCGGGAAAATCACGAACGGCAGCATCGAAGGCTGGCGCGCGCCCGGCGTGCCGGGCACGGTACGCGGTCTCGAGCACGCACACAGGAAATGGAGCCGGAAGCCATGGGCCGAACTGGTCGCGCCGGCGATCGACCTGGCCCGCAACGGCTTTCCCATGCCGTACGAGCTCGCTACCTCGCTCGGCCGCAGCAAACGGCTCGCACGCTTTCCCGAATCGAGTCGCATCTTCCAGCACAAGGGCATCGAACCCGGCGAAAGGCTCGTGCAATCGGATCTTGCGCGCACGCTCGAACGCATCGCACGCGACGGAGCTCGCGACTTCTATGAAGGTGAGACCGCCCGTATACTCGCGCGCGAGATGGCCGCAAAGGGCGGCCTGATCACCCTCGCCGATCTGAGGAACTATACGGTGCGGGAACGCGAGCCGCTGCGGGGGCGATATGGCGACTACGATATCTTCACGGCCCCGCCGCCAAGCTCGGGGGGCATCGGCCTGCTGCAGATGCTCGGGATGCTCGAGGGTTCCGGTTATGAGAAGCCCGGACAGGGCGCCGCCGCGACCATCCATTTCGTTACGGAGGTCATGCGACGCTACTACGCCGATCGCGCCGAGCATTTTGCCGATCCGGACTTTCACCGCGTGCCGGTCAGTGCCCTGCTCGACCCAGCCTATATCGCGCGCCGCCGTGAGTCGATCGATCCCGAACGTGCAACGCCCAGCGACACTGTACGCCCGGGATCATTTGCATCTGCTGAAAGCGCGGAGACCACGCACTACTCGGTTGTCGACTCCGAGGGCAACGCCGTCGCGGTTACGTATACACTGAACGGCTCGTACGGCAGCGGCGTGACCGTGCCCGGGCTCGGCGTGCTGCTCAACAACGAAATGGACGACTTCGCCGCGAAACCCGGCATGTCCAACATGTTCGGTTTGGTGCAGGGCGAAGCGAACGCCATCGCGCCCGGCAAGCGGCCGCTGTCGTCGATGACGCCTACTATCGTGCTGCGCAACGGCAGGCTGTTTCTCGTGTATGGCGGACCCGGCGGCGGCCGCATCATTACATCGGTTCTTCAGGTCTTCCTCAACATCGTCGATTTCGGCCTGAACGTCCAGGACGCGATCGACAGGCCGCGGTTTCACCACCAATGGAAACCGGATCGCATCACGCTCGAACCCGGCTTTTCGCCGGACACGATCAGGCTGCTCGAGCGCCGTGGCCACACAGTTGAGGTCGCCCCGCCCGCATCGAGGATCGAAGCGATCCTGATTGACGGCGGTTGGCTGCAGGGCGCTGCTGATGGCCGCGGCCTGGGCGCCGCACAAGGCTACTAACCAATGAACCACGTCTTATCGACGCACCTCTTTGCGAACCACCGCCTCACGATTGTCTGGCTCGACCGCATTCTGCGCGCCGGCATTCCCGCCGTCGAGATCTTCTGCGCGCGCCAGCACATCGACTGGCGCAACCGCGCGCAAATTGCCGAACTCGGTCACTGGTTCCGCGACTCCGGTTTGCAGCTGTGGTCCATGCACTCGCCCATGTACAACGACGAGTTCTGGGGCCGATCGGGGCCGCAGGCGGTCATCACGATCACCGAAAGCGTCAAATCGAAACGCATCGTGATGGTGGACGAGATCAAACGCGCAGTCGAAATCGCGGAAGTGGTCCCGTTTCGCTATCTCGTTCAGCACATCGGCGCAGGCGGCGAGGAGTTCAGCGAACGCGCGGTGGAGGCGGCGTTCGTCTCCCTCGAAGAGATCGGCATCTTCGCGCGGCAGCGTGGCGTACAGCTTCTGCTCGAGAACATTCCCAATGCACTCGCCACTCCCGAGCGGCTCCACAGTTTCCTCGAGCAAACGCACCTCGACGTCGGCTACTGTTTCGACGTCGGCCACGCGAACATTCACCAGGGAGGCATCGAAGCCGGCTTCGAGATCATGAAGGACCGGATTCGGTCCACGCACCTGCACGATAACGATGGCACGCAGGATTCGCATCTGTTCCCGTTTTCGGATAAAGGCGGCACCGTCGACTGGAGACGCATCATGCGTCTGCTGGGCGATCGCGCCGAGCAGTTCCCGCTGTTGCTCGAACTGAAAGAGGACCCCGAGGTGCTGCATCCCGTCGAGGCCGCGGCACGCATTTTCGATCGACTGGAAGAGCTCGCCGCGGCGCCTGTGGAAGAGGAAGAAGAAGCCAGGCGATGAGCACGCCAACTGTCGCAGCCGCCGCGCCCAGGGTGGCCATTGCCGATGCCGGCAGGCACGCGGGCGAGACCGTCTCGATCGCCGGCTGGCTGTACAACCTGCGCAAATCGGGTAGGATCTGTTTCCCACTCGTCCGCGACGGCTCCGGCATCATCCAGTGTGTCGCGGTGAGGAACAATCTGCCCGAAGAGACCTTCGAAGCTTTGAAGAACCTCACGCAGGAAAGCTCGCTGGTCGTCACCGGCAGCATTCGCGCCGAGCCGCGCGCGCCCGGCGGGTACGAGCTGGATGTGGCCGGGGCCGAGATCGTGCAGCGTGTTCCCGAAGCTGACCCGTATCCCATCACGCCCAAAGAGCATGGCGTCGACTTCCTGATGGACCGGCGTCATCTCTGGCTGCGGAGCCGGCGCCAGCACGCGATCATCAGGATTCGCGCGGAAGTCATTCGAGCGATCCGTGACTACTTCGATTCAAACGGCTTCACCCTCGTCGACACGCCGATCTTCACCCCTGCCGCCTGCGAGGGCACAACGACGCTGTTCGAAGTCAACTACTTCGAAGACGAGAAGGTCTTCCTCACGCAGTCGGGCCAGCTCTACAACGAGGCTAACGCGATGGCCTTCGGCAAGGTCTACTGTTTCGGGCCGACCTTCCGAGCCGAAAAGTCGAAGACTCGCCGCCATCTCACCGAGTTCTGGATGGTCGAGCCCGAGATGGCTTACGCGACGCTCGAGGACGTGAAGGACGTGGCCGAAGGCCTGATCATCTTCATCCTCGGCCGAGTTCTCGAAAATCGCCGTGTCGAGCTGAAGGAACTGGAACGCGACGTCTCGAAACTGGAAGCGGTGAAAGCCCCGTTTCCGAGGATCAGCTACGACGAGGCGGTGAAGCGTTTGCAGGAGAAGGGAAGCGAGATTCACTGGGGTGGCGACCTCGGGGGCACCGACGAAACGCTGGTGAGCGAGGGACTTGATTCGCCGCTGATGATCGACCGCTACCCGATGCAGGTGAAAGCGTTCTATTTCCAACCCGACGCGGAGCGCCCCGAGCTCGCGTTGGGCGTAGACGTGATCGCTCCCGAAGGCTATGGCGAGATCATAGGCGGTGGCCAAAGAATCCACGATCTCGATCTGCTGCTGAAGCGACTCAAAGAGCACAATCTTCCTCGCGACGCTTTCGACTGGTACTTAGATCTGCGCAAGTACGGCTCAGTCCCGCATGCCGGCTTCGGCATGGGCGTCGAGCGCACGGTAGCCTGGATCTGCGGCACCGAGCATGTAAGAGAGTGCATCCCGTACCCAAGAATGCTGTACCGGACCAAACCATGAAACGGGACAAATTGTCAGTCGATGGCCGATTATCGATCGGCGCGGCGGGCGCTAGCGTGTCTTGTTTTAACCCATGCAAAAACTCTGCCTGGCGATTATAGGTGCCCCCATGGATCTCGGCGCCGGCCGCCGCGGCGTGGATATGGGCCCGTCCGCGATGCGAGTAGCCGGGCTCAACGACAGGATTCGCGCGCTCGGCTATGACGTAGACGATCAGGGCAACGTGGCCGCGGACCAGCCCGAATCCGTCCCCGACGGCCCGCACACAGCGCGGTACCTGCCGCAGATCATGCAAACGTGCACCCGCGTCGCCGATCTCGTGCAGCGCGCGATCGCCGCAGACAAGCTCCCGCTGGTGCTCGGCGGCGATCATTCTGTGGCGATTGGCAGCGTCACCGGCGTTGCGTCGCATTTTCGAGAGCGTGGCGAGCGTACCGGGCTTATCTGGGTGGACGCGCACGCGGATATGAACACGCCGGAAACCTCACCGAGCGGAAACATTCACGGAATGCCGCTGGCCTGTTGCCTGGGTCGCGGCCCCGCCGATCTGGCCGGAATCAACGGCTGGTCACCGAAGGTGGAGGCTCGCAACACGGTGCTGATCGGCATCCGCGACGTCGATCAGCTGGAACGTTCGGCAGTGCGGGAGAGCGGGATCAAAGCATTTACGATGCGCGAGATCGACGAGATGGGGATGCGGACGGTCATGCGTGAGGCGATCGCCATCGCAGGCGATGAGACCGCCGGCTTTCATGTTTCCTTCGATATGGACGCCGTGGACCCTCGAGAAGCTCCGGGGGTCGGTACGCCCGTGCGCGGCGGTCTCACCTACCGCGAGGCCCACCTCGTGATGGAAATGGTGTCGGACTCCGGCGGGCTGAAGTCGCTCGAAATCGTCGAGGTCAACCCCGTCATCGACGAAGCGAACCGCACCGCGATCCTTGCCGTGGAACTGGTCATGTCCGCGCTCGGCAAACGAATCCTGTGAAAAAAACCATTGCGATCATCTTCGGGGGCCGCTCCGGCGAGCACGAAATCTCGATCCGCTCGGCTGAATCCATCATGAGTGCGCTCGACCCGGAGCGTTACCACATCGTCAAGTACTTCATCTCGAAAGACGGACGCTGGAGCCCGCGCCCTGTCAATCCCGAGCCCGGCCGCAACCCCGAAATCGACGTCGTGTTCCCGGTCCTTCATGGGACGTTCGGAGAGGACGGCACCGTGCAGGGCCTGCTCGAGCTGGCAGATCTGCCCTACGTCAGTGCAGGCGTGCTCGCGTCCGCGGCCGGCATGGACAAAGAAATCGCCAAGCGCCTCATGCGCGACCGCGGTCTGCCGGTCGTCGAACACTATCTGGCCTGCGACGGCGCGGCGAACCCGTTCGGCTATCCGGTGTTCGTGAAGCCCGCGAACCTCGGATCGTCGGTGGGTATTTCCAAAGCCAGCAACGAGCAGGAACTGGCCGAAGCGATCGCGTTGGCCCGCCAGTACGACCACAAAGTGCTGGTCGAGCGCGGCATCATCGGGCAGGAGATCGAGTGTTCGGTCCTCGGCAATGAAGATCCGCTTGCGGCGACACCCTGCGAGGTGCTGCCGTCAAGAGAGTTCTACGACTACGACGACAAGTACGTCCTCGATAAAGCGCAGTTCCGCATGCCGCCGACGCTGCCCCCGGAGAAGATCGAGGAGGTGCGGCGGCTCGCGGTCGAGTGCTTCCGCGCGCTCGAATGCGAGATCATGGCGCGTGTCGATTTCCTGTACGAGAAAAGCACGGGCAGGATCTACATTAACGAGATCAACACGATCCCAGGCTTTACATCCATCAGCATGTATCCGAAGATGTGGGAGCACGCCGGACTGCCATATTCAAAGCTCCTGGACCGCCTCATCGAACTGGCCCTGGAACGGCAACAACGCCGCCGCGCCTTGAAGTACTCGCGCTAAGGTGGGGCCGTCTGGCGCAGCCCACCCAGCAAATTCAAAAGCTCTTCCTGCATATTTCTCTGCTACCCTTTCCCCATGGGCTGCGGTCAGGGCATTCCCCTCCAGCGCGATGAAGAGAACCTGAGCGGGCGGCGGGTTTTCTGCGTCAAATTTCAGCGCGAGATGCCCGGCCTCGATGAGCCGCCGCTCGACCATCCACTTGGCCAGCGTATTTTCGAGAACGTGTCGAAGGAAGCGTGGAAACTCTGGCTCGAGCACATGAAGATGATCATGAACGAGTACCGGCTGAATCTTGGCACGGCCGAGGCCCAGCAGTTCCTGCTCGATCAGATGGAGAAGTACTTCTTTGGGGAGGGCTCCGCCTTCCCGCCTGGATACGTGCCGCCGAAGAGCAAAGCCTGAACCCGCCCGCCGCTGACTTGAAGCAACCGTGTTGCCGGCTGCTCGCAGGTCGCCATCACGCGCCGTCAGCCACCTTCCCGATCGAAGGTGACAGGGTCTTCTCGGGTAACGGCTCGAACTCCACGATTTCGCGGGATTGAAGCGCCGCCCACGGTTCGAGGAAGATGCGGACGTGAGCTGCATCGACGCCGTTCGGGCGGCCGGGCCATTCAGAGAGCACGCCGCCGTACGCGGCACGCGCGGGGACATTGTGAAACCGTAGCTGCAGCGCCGACCGGTAGCGTGGCTCGTCGTAAGTCGCAAACTGAACGTGGGCAGCTGGCAGCACGGCAGAAATCAGTCGCTCCAGCATTTCCTGCACGGACCGCAACTCGAGAGCGCCGACTACCATCCACGTCAGATCGACAGCGTCGCTAAGCCGCAGGTCGTTCCTGGCCGCTCGAAACGCCTGTTCGTCCGGACTAGCCTGCAGATGTTCGAAGATGCTCTGCACGCGTCCGTCCCCGTCGAGGCGCACGATTGCGCGCGTCGCACGCACAAACGCGCCGGGACGTCCTTCCGCGAACCCGGGCGGCAAAGCCGGCCGCACCCGGTGGCGATATCTGCCCGTCGTCGAGAAGACGCGAACGGCTGCTGAGCGCGCATTCAGCGGCCAATCCTGAAAATTCGGCAACGCCTGTCGAATTGCCGCCGCGATCGAGCCCACCGGATGAGCCGGATCTGACACCCGGTCTGAAGGTCGCAACAGTTCCTGGATGACGTGGTGAACAACTTCTGCAGGCTTTTTACCTGCGTCGGAACTCTGTGACTCACTCGTCCGACGCATTTCACGCCGAACGAACATGTCCATCAGTTCGCTCGGCGGGGGACGAAGCTCCAGCCACGCACGAAACGCCCTGTAGATCTCGCCGTTCTCGATCATAGTGCTGAGAGATCGTATCTGGGATTCTCGTTGTTCGTTGATCTGGTTCCTGCCCCGCAGGGCTTGTTCAATCGCGCTGCGAACGCGGGCACGGCCGTTGTGTAGCCGGCGCCGCAGCGTGCCGGGTGGTATTTCGAGAAACCGCGCGGCGTCAGCCGGGTCGTACCCTTCGAAGTAGATCAGCGCCATGGCCTCTCGCAGCCGTTCCGGCAGTTGGCGGACTGCTTGTTGGACCAGAGCCCCGATTTCCATGCGTGCCAGTGCTTCATCCGGTCGCTCGTTCTGATCGGACAGATCGTCGGCGAAAGCGGCAATCGCGGGACAGCCACCGTGGACTCGAGGCTGCGCTTTGCGCATCACGATTGTGCGCAGCCAGCATCCAAACCGATCCGGATCTCGCAGCGAATCGATTCCCGCCAGGGCCTGGTGGAAGGCATCGGCGGCGGCATCCTCGGCGGAGGCGAATTCTCCGGTGACTCCGAATGCCGCAGCCCGTGCTGCACGCCAGTAGCGCGAGAACAGCTCGGCGATTGCAGTCTTGTCGCCTCGCTGGGCCCGTGTCACCAGTTCCCGGTCCGATTCACTCATCTCAGTGAGTATGTGCGGTCAGCTCCGGGATTTGTTCGCCATATCGTTGAAAATATCCTAAGCCCGCTTCTGCACAAACTGCCGAGCTGCCAGCACGGTCGCCGCGCATCCCATAACCGTCAACGCCAGCCCATTCACCCACAGATCGCCAAAGCTCGCGCCTCGCAGGATGATGCCGCGCAGAATGCGGATGTAGTAGGTCGCCGGAATGATGCGGCTGATGAACTGGAACAGGTACGGCATGTTCTCGATGAGGAAGATATAGCCCGACAGAAACACGCTGGGCAGCAGCGTACCCACTGCGAGCTGGAAAGCTTCGGCCTGCGTGCGCGCCTTCGTCGAGATCAGCAGTCCGATTCCGAGCAGCGTCAGCAGAAACGGCAGCGACATCGCGAGCAGCAGCGCCACGTTGCCGTGGATTGGCACCTGAAACACGATTCGCATGATCGTCAGAATCGTGCACAGCTCCAGAAACCCAAGCACGCCGTAAGGAATCATCTTGCCGACCATCAGCCCGAGCGGCGCGACGGGTGTCATCGTAAGCTGTTCGAGCGTACCGCGCTCGCGTTCCCTGACGATGCTCAGCGCCACCAGCACGATGATCATCGCCTGCAGCACGATCGCGATCATACCCGGCACGAAAAAGTTCGGCGAGCGAGTAGCAGGGTTGTACAGAACCGCCACGCGAGCTTCGCCCGGCCCGAAATCCCGCACCATCAGCCCGCGCGCGACGTTCACTACCGAACTCGTTATCGTCGAATCCGACCCGTCGACCAGCACGAGAATGTCGGGGCGCCGCGTGTAATCCGGCGGAATCCTGATCGCTGCCCTCGCCTTCCCCGCGCGAATCGTACGATACACGTCGGCCTCGCTGCTCGCCGCATACCGCAACGCGAATACATCGGAGTTGGCGAAGCGGTCGAGCAGACGCCGGCTCTCCTGCGTGCGCGATTCATCCAGCACAATTGTCGGCACCTGCCGGATGTTCGTGTCGATGGCGAAGCCGAACAACACGAGTTGGAGGATCGGGATAAAAGCGGCGAAGAACAAGGTGCCGCGATCGCGCGCCATGTGCGTCAACTCCTTGCGGCACACTGGAACGAGCCCGCGGAACGGCGCGATCATCTCGCCGCCTCCGCCATCTCATACGTCAGCGTCACAAACACGTCCTCCAGCGACGGAACGATCGACGCGACACTGGCCGGCGCGACTTCGGCTCGCAACGCATCGAGCCGGCCCGTCTCGACCAGCGCATGAATTGAGCGGCCGAAGATGGTCGCCTCTCGTACGTACGGGAGTCCGCGGACGCGGGACAGGAGCTCCGATGCGTTGTCCGACGCGATCTCCACGCGCGTCGTCCCTTCGGGATTCGCTCCCGGCATCCGTTGCAGCTCGCTTACGCCGCCGAGCGCGATCAGGCGCGACATATAGATGTAGCCGACCCGCCCGCAGCGCTCCGCTTCATCCATATAGTGCGTGGTGACGAAGAACGTGACTCCCTCACCGGAGAGCTGAAACAGCAGGTCCCACAGCGAGCGCCGCGCGACGGGATCGATGCCCGCGGTAGGCTCGTCCAGAAACACCACCTTCGGCGAATGAATGATCGCGCACGCAAGCGCGAGCCGCTGCTTCCAGCCCCCGGACAGCGCGCCGGCGCGCCGATCGAGATACGGCTCGATATGCGTCAGCTCGATTACCTCGCTCTTCCGCCGCCGTGCATCCGCATTCTTTAACCCGTAAACACCGGCGTAGAAATTGATATTCTCGGCGACGGTCAGGTCTTCGTAGAGCCCGAACTTCTGTGACATGTAGCCGATATGCTGCTTGATCTCGTGCGCGTGTTTCCGCACGTCCATGCCCAGGATCGTGCCGGTGCCCGAGCTGGGCGGAATCAGACCGCACAGGGCCTTGATCACCGTCGTCTTGCCCGAGCCGTTCGGACCCAGAAAACCGAACAGCTCACCACGTTCAATCGCGAAGCTGACGTCCCGTACCGCGGTGAAGCTGCCGAAGCAGATCGTCAGGTCTTCGGCGGTGATCGCAGCACTCATCCGAGCGTCACCGTGGCGGCCATGCCGGACTTCAGCACGCCGTCGGGATTTGCGACGCGAATTTTGACGCCGAACACCTGATGCTCGCGATCGTCTCGCGTCTGCACGTTGCGCGGGAGGAATTCGCCCTGCGAGGCGATCTGCTCGACGGTACCGTCGAACTTCCGCCCGGTGAAGGTGTCAATCTTCACCGCCGCCTTCTGGCCGATCTTCACGCGCCCGAGTTGCGTCTCGGGCACATACACGCGCACCCAGAGCTGCGACGGCTCGAGCAGCGTCACTACAGTGCGATTTGGCACCACCAGATCGCCGGGCCGCACGCTCACCACCTCGACGCGCGAATCCGCCGGAGCACGCAACTCGGATTCCTCGATGCGAGTTCGCAGCTCCGCGACCCGGCCACGCGCCTCACGCAGCCGCGCTCGTGCGGCCGCGATGTCCTCCGCGCGCGACCCGCGCCGAGTGAGCTGCGCCTGTGCCTGCGCCTGGCGGTAGCGCTGCTCGGCCGCGCGCAGCTCTTCTTCGCGAGTGCCGGCCTCGAGAAGCGCGAGCCGCTGCCGCGCCGCCTCGGCTTTCGATGCGGTCAGATCGCGCCGCGCGAGTGCGTCATCGCGGCGCTGCGCCGCAACGTCTCCGTTCGCGAACAGCGCCGCGATCCGCTGGTACTCGATCTCAGCGTTTGTAGCTTCCGCCTTTGCAGCCGCGTACTCGGCGTGCGACTGCCGGAGTTCCTGCTCACGGGGACCCCGTTTGGCCGCTTCGAGCAGTGCCTGCTGCTGGCGTGCCGCGGCTTCGGCCTGCTGAATCTCCTCGGGGCGAAAGCCGCGCTCCAGCCGCGCAAGCTCGGCTTCGGCCTGCGACACGCGCGCCTCCGCCTGCTCGCGCTGCGCTTTCAATTCTTCGGCCTCGAAGCGGATGAGCGGCGCGCCTGTCTTTACGGTCTGCCCTTCTTCGACGAGAACCGTGGTCACGCGGCCGCCGATCTTCGAACCGACCTGAATCTCTCGCGTCTCGACCGTGCCGGAGTACTCGGCCGGACGCTCGCGCCGGCAACCGGCCGCGATGAACAGGAGCAGCAGAAGTGCGCGCCTCATTCGGCCCCCTTCAGCACGATCTGCATGCGCTCCCGCACCGTCGCCGCAAGCCATCCCTCGGGGAGTTGCGGCTGCATCAGCCATTCGAGCGTGGCCGACACGTATACCGAGAACATCGTCTCGAGAACAGCCCGTATTTTGTGCTTCTTCAGCGTGGGTTCGATTACCGCCTGAACTTCGTCGAGAACGCGGTTGCGAGTCTGGATCAGTGCTCCCTGCGCCGCCTGACGAAATACGATCTGCAGCATCAGCGCTTTGCTGTGCGCGCTCAGCCGTTCGTTTTCCGCGGAAAAATCCGCGAAGAGTTCGATTACGTCCTTCAGGGTGAGCTTTCGCCTGCTCGCACGAAAATCGTCGACGATGCGCAGCAGTTTCTCGCCGCGGGCGGCCGCAAATTCGTTGAGAATGAGTTCCTTCTGTTTGAAGTAGTTGAAGAAGGTCGCGCGCGAAATGCCTGCCGCCTCGCAGATCATCTCGACCGACACGTTCTCGATGCCGTGCCTTCCGAACAGCTCAAACGCCACGCGCACGATTTCGGTGCGCGTGAGCTGCTTGTGCTTCGCGCGGAGAGTCGATGCACCGGCATCCATAAATTAGACTTTAGTATATTTTTTGGATGAGCGTCAAGAATGCAGCGATTTCCCTGCGTGATTGCAGCTCCTCAGGAGAACGCGAGCGCCGCCGGGCGCGAGTTCACTCGTAACGAAGCGCAATCGCCGGGTCGACGCGAGTGACACGCCACGCAGGAAGAAAGCCGGCGAACAATGCGATGACGACGAGTGTCGCCGTGGCTGCCGCGATCGTCGCCGGATCGTTGGGTTGAATCCCGAACAGCTGCGCGCGCACGTACTGGCCGACCGCGAGCGAACCGGGAAGACCGATCACCACGCCGGCCGCCGCGAGCAGCGCCACCTCGCCCATCACCATGCCGATCACGCGGCGGCGCTCGGCGCCGAGCGCCATGCGAATCCCGATCTCTCGCGTGCGCCTCGCGACTGTGAACGCCATAACGCCATACAATCCCACTGCTGCCAGCGCGGTCGCAAGCAGTCCAAACAGCACCGAAAGGAGTGCCACGAGCCGTTCGATGAACAGCAGCGCGTCGAGCTGCCGTTCCATAGTCCGCATGCCGGCGATTGGCAAATTCGCGTCGATCATCGCGATATCGCGGCGAATCGCGGCCGCGAGCTGCGCCGGATCGAGGGCCGTGCGAACGTAGAAGCTCGCCGAGGCGGGATTATCGTCCTGCAGAAACGGGATGTACACAACGCGTGGAGGCACATCGCGCAAGTTGCGAACTTTGCTGTCCCTGACGACGCCGACGATCTGAATATCGATCGGCTTCCGCCGGCCGCCGAAACCGATGTGCCGGCCGAGCGGGCTCTGATCCCCGAAGTAGCGTCGGGCCATCGTCTCGTTGATCACCGCCACCTTCGGTGCTCCCACCCGATCATGGCTGGTGAAGTCGCGCCCCTGCACGATGTGCAGGCCGAGCGTTCCTGCGAAATCCGGCCCCACGCCATTGACGTCCGGATTCATGTCTTCGCCTTCTTTCGCCTGGTAGCCTTCGATCCGTACAGTAGCCATGCTGATGTCGTTGGCTAACACCGGCGTGCTCGCGATTGTCACTGCCGTCGCTCCCGGCACACGTGAGAGACGCGACTGCAGCTCTTCGTACAACGACAGCGCTCGTTGCGGCGAATAGCCTGCAAGCGTCGGATCAATCGAAAACGTCAGCAGTCGCTCCGTGTCCACTCCCGGACGAAGCGTTCGCAGATTGTACAGGCTGCGCGCGAACAGACCGGCGCCGATGAGCAGCAGCAGCGAGAGCGCGATCTGCGCCGCCACCAGCGACTTGCGCAGTCGTACCTGACCCGCGGCGCTCGACGAAGTCGCAGCTTCTTCCTTCAGTGTGCCGGCAACCTTCCAGCGTGTCGCCTGAAAGGCGGGCGCGGTG
>DASSSG010000529.1:0-4915 GCA_035708545.1 Bryobacteraceae bacterium
GAAAGCGCCGCCCGCTGCCGCGGCGGTGAACGGCTGGCCAGGCTGCAACTGGTTTGAGCCGGTGCCCAGCGCATTGTTCAGCGTCGCGGGCGGGTTCGCGAAGTTCGTGTGATTGAAGATGTTGTAGATCTCCGACCGGAACTCGATCGCGATCTGTTCGTGAATCGGGAAGCGCTTCTGTAATGTCACGTCGAACTGGGAGAGCGATGGCCCGTGCAGCGCGTACCGGCCGAGATTGCCGAACGTGCCCGGTTGCGGGATTGCGAACGCGGCGGGATTCAGCATCATCCGCTTGTCGGACGCCCTGAGGAACGGATCGACACCCGCTATGACATCGGGTCTGCGTACGTTTCGGAAAGCGCCGCCTCCGGGAACATTGATCACCGGAGTCGTAACCGGAACGCCGCCAACAACGATGGGACTGTTAACGTACGCGCCGGTGCGCGTGTCGCGATAGACAATGTCCGGACGTGTGATCTTCAGGTCCACCGGCAATCCGGTGCGGTAATTCCAGATGCCGCCCACCTGCCACGCGCTGAAGAGGCCCCTGAACGGAAGCTCATACAGCGCGCTGAGGTTAACGCTGTGGCGAACGTCAAAGGCGTTGTTTCCGCGGTCCGCGCGGAAGTTGAACGGATTTGTTGCCGTCTGCGCCTCGTTCGAGCCGCCGGTATTGCCGATGCTGTGCGCCCAGGTCCACTGCGAGCCGAACGTCAGGCCGTGGCTGAAGCGGCGGTTCAGTGTCGTCTGGAGCGAGTTGTAGTTGTCGGTGCCGCCGCTCGTCTTGTAGTCGATCTGCGCGAAGCGGCCCCCGAACTGGCGAATGTCACGCGCGGCGCCTGTGGTCGGGTTCATCTCGACTCCGACGATGCGGTTCGTCCAGCTGCGCAGGAACAGGTTCCGCCCCTGACTGCCGACATAAGCGACCGTCAGCACGGTATTCGACGGCAGCTCCTGCTGGACGGAGGCCGTATACGAGAGCACGCGCTCCGGAACGCGGTAGCCATTTACTGAGTACGCGCGCGGCTGGAACCCCAGGTTTGGGTCGTTCACGTTATAGCCTGCAATGATATCCGCGGGAATGATCGGATATTGAAGGCCGGTGAGCGTGCGGCTCACGCGATCGCTCTCGATCGGCTGGATGAGATCTTCCGTTTGGCCCGGCCCGTAGTAGTAGCCCGCCCCGATCCGCAGGACGGTTTTGCCGTTCAGGCGCTCTGGCGACCAGCTGAAGGCGAGCCGCGGTCCGAAGTTCAGCTTCGAGCTCTGGTAAAAAAGTGTGCCCGAGGGCAACAACCGCCCGCTGTCTGCATCAAAAAGAACCGCGAGATTGCGGTCCTCACGCAGCACCGAGTAATACTCGTAGCGCAGACCGTAGTTCATCGTCAGGTTCGGGCGAATCTTCCATTCATCCTGCGCGTAGCCGATGTAGTACTCCTGCTTCGCCAGCCGATTGCCAGTGGCGCCATTATTGAACGGGCTGGGAGCGCTCACGTCGCCCAGGAACTGCACGTTTGACGGACGGTTGTTGAGGAAATCGTTCAGGTTGGAGAACGCGTACGTGGTGCCGCCGAGCCGGTCCGTGTACATACGTATCGGCCGGATCTCCACACCGAACTTCAGGCTGTGCCCGCCCGAGATCCAGCTCAGGTTGTCGATGAACGACAGCGTGTAGTTGGTGTAGGGCTGGCCACGGCCATTCTGCGTGCTGTTCGACCGCACGAGCCCGCCGATGCGAGCGGTCCCGGCAGACGCGCCTTGCCCGCCGATGCCGGGAATGGAAGTGTTCCCGGAAATGTCAACCGATATGGCGCTCAGATCCACGCCGTTAACCGGCGGCGCGAATCCGCTCGCGCGCGTCTTGTATCCGTTGAACCCGAACTTCGTTTCATTGATCACGGTGGGCGCGAGCACCTGCTGAAAACTGAGGAGCGCGTTCTGCGGCACTGCCTGGATCAGGAATCGGCTGCCGGAGACATCGAGCGGCTGCACGGCCTCGCCCTGATCCCGAAAATAGCGAGCGTACATCGTGTACTTGTCGTTGAAGCGATAATCGAGGCGAAGGCTCCCGTAATTTTCGTCCACGGTGTTCGCGGCGTTCAGCCGGGCAAAGTCCAGGTCAGGATTCGCCGACGGCGTGGTTCCCACCGGATAGGCGGCGAGCAGGGGCTGGATGGCAGGCACGGCTCGCGCGCGCGCCGCCGCGCTCGGCACCGTTGCGATGAGGTTCACACCCGCGCGCTGGCGAAGGCCTTCGTACGCGGCAAAGAAGAACGCTTTTTCACGTCTGATCGGGCCGCCTGCGGACCCGCCGAACTGGTTCAGGCGAAGCGGGGACTTGCTCGAACCGTCGAAGAAGTTGCGCGCGTCGAGCGCGTCATTGCGGAGGTACTCGAACAGCGATCCGTGGAAGTCGTTGCTGCCGGACTTCGTCGCGATACTGATCTGACCTGCCGTTCCCGTCCCATACTCGGCCGGATAGTTGCTCGATTCGATTCGGAATTCCTGCACGTTCTCGAGGCTCGACTGCAGCCGGAACGGCGATGAGCTTTCGCCATTGAGATTGCCGGGACTGGAGTCGATAATGGCGCTCGCTTCGACACCATCGAAGCGGATGGCATTCTGCTGGTTCGCGCGGCCGCTGAAACGGATATTGTCATAGGAGCCGCCGCCTGCGGTCTGCGCCCCCGGCGCCAGCAGGTATAGCTGCGAGAGCTGCCGGCCGTTAAGCGGCATATTAGCGACTTCTCGCTCGTTCACATTCGCTCCGACACGCGCGGAACTGGTGTCGATGACGGTGAGCTCGCCGCCGGAGACAGTGATCTCATGCGCGACCGTCGCCGGCTGGAGGACGATGTTAAGCGTGCGCTCCTGCCCTGCAGCGAGCGCGATATCTGTGTATTCGTTGGGACCGAGCCCGGGCGCTTCCCCGGCCACCCGGTAGGTCGCGGGGGCAAGACTGGGGATAACGTACAGGCCCTGCTCGTTCGCAGTGGCCCTGCGGATCTCGCCGGTCTTCGCCGTTGTGACCGTGACGGTCGCTCCGGGAATTACGGCTCCTGTAGTATCGACGACGGTACCTGTCAGGCGCGCTTTGTCACCCTGTGCGAAAGCGGGAAAGCAGCAGGCCAGGCAGAACGTCACGACCCGGATATGTTTCAGAATACTCATCGCCCCAGCGTAGCCGGAGCGCAATTACAAAACCGTTAACGACTGGTGAAAAGATGATTCGCTTATGGCGGCCCGTTGAAATCCCGGCGGGGACCCTGGACGCGAGAGATGCGTGGATCTCAGAGTGAAAGACGCCGTTCAGGCGGCGCCGCGTCCTTTTCCGGCATACCGTGCGAGGTAGTTTTTCCATGACGCGAGCGGTCCCGCGCCATGGAAATTCTTCGCCCAAAAGCGCCTGAGTTCCGCGGTCTTCCTGTCGGCCCGCAGCTGAAGCTCACGCGCTGCTGCATCGGCGCCTTCGCCGTCCGGCATCAGGCCCCGCGTGGTCACACAATCATTAATCTCACCGAGGTAGGTCTGCAGCCTGCGCAGCTGGCCGATGCGCGCCTCGAGCGACGGTCCGTAAAGCGGCTGGAAGATCTCCAGCGTATAGCGGAACCGTTTCGTAAGCAGCCGAAAATCGTGCATCTCCTCCCAGGCGACGCTGCCCTTCATCGCCTGTTCTCCCGCGCGAAACCATTTCTCAGCGATCCCGGGCAGTACCTTCGCGAGATTTTCTTCGATTGCCCCCGCTTCGTTCCAGCGCCTCTTGCGCTTGTTCCGGGCCATCGCTCAGAGTCCCAGGCGAGCTCGCCAGCGATCCTTCGCCTTCGCACGGCCGCGCAGCAGCAGGCGGAGTTCCGCCATATGAGTCCGCCGCTGGGACTTAACGTGGCTGATCAGCGCCGCGGAAGCACCCATGTCTTCCAGCAGTGTGGACGCGATGTCCCGATTCCTGACTTCGGCGGCCGCCCTGATCACCGCACGCAGTTGCCTGCGAACCTTTCTGGCCTCCTGCTCGTCAAGAAAGTCCCGGAATAACCGCAGCGCCTGCTGCAGCCGGCGTATCGAAACACGCAGCTTGTGCACGGCGTCCTCATCGTGTACACGTGCGGCGTTGGCCATTTGGTACACAGCCTGATCGATCATCGAGCCGACACAGTGAAGCCCGAATGCGCGAATGTTTTGGCGCTTCACCGCCGAGCCGCCTTACCCGAGCCGACAAATACAATCGGGCGGCCATACACTTCGCGGAACACGTCGCCTGCGCGCTCGGCGGCCCATAACTCGAGATCGGCGTCCCCCGCGCTTTCGACGTTGACCAGCACGGCGCCATTGCGATGCTGGCACGCGACATTCGCAATGGTTTGCTCTTTCGTGCTGTCCAGCGCATCGGCAATTCGCAGCAGCGGCGCAAGCATCGTAATCGCACGTTTCGTATCCGCGTTCAGTGTTTGAAACGGGATATGCCGGCTGTTGGGTAACGTCTTGCGGTGGTAGCGGCAAAGCAGTGAAATCAGCAGCCGCTCGCGGTCCGTAAATCCAGGCATGTCCGAATTCTCGACAAGGTACTGCGAATGCTTGTGATGCCCGGTATCGCTGACGTAATGTCCGACATCGTGAAGATATCCCGCCGCTTCGAGCAGCTTCCCCTGATCCACCGGCAGCTTGTGGAGCGGCTGCAGGCACTCGAACAGCGACTGCGCGATTGCCGCGACCTTGCGGCCGTGCTTCACTGGCACGCCGTACTTGCGCGCCATGGACTCGACCACCTGAAGCTGCTCGCGGTTCAAACGCGCCAGCTGTCGCCCTACGCCGCGTGCCGCGAGATCCGCGATAATGCCGTCGCGCACGCCAGCGGTCGAGTAGTACATTGCGCTGGCGTGGAATGCCTCGACCGCGCGCAGGATGACGGCGACTCCGG
>DASSSG010000530.1:0-6900 GCA_035708545.1 Bryobacteraceae bacterium
GCGCTGGCGTTCCCGGCGGCGGCGCCGGTGGCGGACCGAATATTCCCGGTGGTACGAGCGGTGACACGGGCGCGGGCGAGCCTCCGCCACCTCCACCGCCGGTCTCTCCTCAGTAGAACTGTCGTCACTGCACGCCGTGGCACGCGATGCAGTGGTGCAGCATCGCCCGCCGATCCAGCCGATGCGAGTTTGCACGGTACGGGTGCAAGTCGGAGTGGCATTTCGCACACGCGTAGCCGCGCGCGATCGTTTTCGCGTGCGACTGCTCGTAGTGCCAGTAGCCCGGCCGGTTTCGCATAATGTCCTCGGTGACGGGATGGCAGGAAACACACTGCTGATTTTCGAATGCGGCTGCTGGCGCGGCAGCGGGTAATTCCAGCGGTGTGACCGCACGCGGACGCAGGTTCGAGGCGATTGCCGTGGCCGCGATTCTGCCCATGAAGATGGCGGGCCCGAGGAAGGTTCCTTCGAGCGCGGCCCTGCCGTTGATTCCGGCGAAGCCGGTCACCTCGCCAACGGCAAACAGGCCGGGAATCGGCTTGCCGGCGTGCGACAGGACACGGCAGTCACCGTCAACCACGACGCCGCCCATGCTCTTGCGCGTAATCGGGAAGAACTGCGCCGCGTACAGTTTTGTCGTGTCGAAGGGTTCCGGTTTCGGAGTGGTTCTCGGACCGAAAGCCTGAAAATCGCGATCCACTCCTTCGGCCGCGAGCTGGCTGTACCTGTCCACGGTATTCCGGAGAGTTTCGGCATTCATATTCGTTCTTGCCGCGAGCTCGGCAATGGAGGCAGCGCGGACTACCACACCGGGGGTGTCGTAAACCAGACGGCTTACCTCATCGAAGCTCTCCCAGCCGGCCAGCGTGATCGAAAAAGCCCGCCGGGCCTTCTCATCGAACACCGCCCAGTAGCTGCCGCCGGGCTGGCGCAGCAGAGCGGCGAGGCTTTGTTTTTCATCACCGAACTCGCGGGTAAATCGCCGGCCTTCGGCATTTACCCAGATGGAACGAAAGTTGAAGGCGGCGAGGCCGCGCCGGCGCGTGCGGTCGCGCGGATCCGGCAGGCCGAGGACGTAATTCCAGTGGTGATCCATGCGCGCCAGAGTGCCGCCGGCCCGGGTAACGAGCTCATGTCCGGAGCCGTTGGCCGAATGAGCGGCTCCGAGCAGCAGCCGATCCGGTCTGGGCAGCTCGGCAGGCCAGTTCTTCAGCACCAGTTCGAGATTGCTGCCGAAGCCGCCCGTCGCGACCACGGTGGAGCGAGCGAGCAGCTCCCGGCGGCGGCCAGTACGGAGATCTGTGGCCATGGCGCCGCGCACGGCGCCTTCGCGAACGATCAGGCGATCCGCGCGCGTGGACCAGAGGAATTTTATACTCGGATGGCGCAGGCACTCCCGGTACATTGGGCCGACGAGACCCCAGCCCTTGCCTTTGGCGAGATGCAGGCGCGGCACGGAATTGCCGGCAGGTTTCACGAGAGCTTCGAAGACGACACCGATTTCCGCGAGCCAGTCGTACACTTTCTTTCGCGAATCCCGGGTGTAGCGCTCGACCCAGACCTCATCGGCATCACCGCCACGCGCGAGAAAGTCCTGGCGGGCGAGTGCGGGTGAGTCGGCGATCCTGTTGCGCTCCTGGAGCGGAGTAGCAATCAGGCAAACCGCGCCGTTCGACAGTACGGCGTGGCCGCCGGCAACCGTAGAAATATCGGCAACCGTTACCGAAGCGCCGCTGCGGGCAGCATCCAGCGCTGTGCTCAGGCCGGCGATGCCCGCGCCGATGATGAGCACATCGGTTGCGGCGGCGGCCAGGCCGGAAGCTGCCGTGAACGCAATTGCCAGCAGGGTGCGACGCACGTTTGGTGAATGTGATCGTAACGCGCACGGCCGACGAGCACTCGCGTGCGACACTGGGGTCAGTGCGTACTCTTGCTTATATTTCGGTCTTTGTCATGGGCTGTGTGGGCGCTGCCGGCCAGAGTCGCACGCAACCGGCAGCCGGGGTTGCGCCCGACTGGGACGTGCGAGCCCGGCTGGTCGAGCTTGCGAAACACACGCGTGCGCTCGAGCCGGTGCTGGCCGCAGTGAAGCCTGAGGAGTGGGTCGCGAAGGGCGCATCGGCGACTTACGTGAACCAGGCACGGTCCGTACGGGCGCTCGCGATGCATGTCATCGCATCATCGGCGAAGCTGGCCGAGCAGCCGGACCGTTTGTCGACCGGCCTCGAGACACTGTTCCGCATTCAGACGCTCGAGCAGTTTTCCGAATCGCTCGCCGAGGGCATCCGCCGCTATCAGGGCGCCGACATCGCGAACCGATTTATGGAAGCGATGGCGCCCGTGTCGGGCAGCCGCGAACTCCTGCGGCAGCACGTGCTGGACGTCGCGGCCATGCGCGAGCAGGAGTTCGAGGTAGTGAGCGCCGAAGCGCAGCGCTGCCGCAGCAACATCATCCGCCAGGAGGACTCGTCGTCGCGACAGCGGCGGGATCGAAGGGTGAATCGGTGACGGCGACGACGGACGTCAGGACGTTTCACTGCAGCATCTGCGAAGAGCCATCGACGGAGATCTGCGTGTACTGCACGAAGGATGCCTGCGAGAACCACCGCTGTGCACGATGTCTGAGGTGCAGCGACTGCTGCGACTGCGATCTGCGGCTGCAATGAGTTCCTTCGGCCGGATCACCTGAGCTCGATTACGAGCGTGCGATACGGCCGTGAGCCCAGGTTGGTGAGCTGCGGCGCATCCTCGCCCTTGTCGTGCCAGATCACGTCGCCCGCTTTGCGCTCGCGAATGGTCTTCTCGCCGGTCTTCGAGTCCTTCCGCTCATAACGGCTCTCGTCGAGAAACACGATGATCTGATCGGTTGGCCGAATATAACGTTCGCGCGGCTTGCCGGGCGGGTAGGTGACTTCGGTGACGCGGACACGCGCGTTCTCGAGCTTAGTCCGGCTCGGCATGTTCGTGACCTGGACCAGACCGTACGTTGCCGCCGACGACAGCAGCGCGATAATCACGATCGGTTTTGTCATTTGGCCTCCGTACCAGCACAGCATACGCGAGCACGCCGATGAGAAGAATGACCGACGCGGCGACGATGGGCGCGTCGTAGCTTCCGGTTCGCTGCACCAGCCAGCCGGTGACCGTCGGCGCGACGATGCCCGACAGATTGGAAGCGAAGTTCTGGACGCCGGCAATGCGGCCGATAGCTGCTCCGGGCATCAGCGTCTGCGTCAGGGCCCAGTAGTTTGCCGTCGCAAGCCCGAGCCCGGTCAGCGAGACGATGGCGAAGGCGAGCGCGACCTGCCGCGAGCCGCTGAGCGGGCCGATGCAGGCGCTGGCGGCGACAGCGAGTCCGGCGATGGTGAACGCTTTGCGGACACCCGCGGCGTCGGCGCCGCGCGCGATGATGCGGTCGGCCGCGATCCCGCCCGCGATGGCTACCGCCGCGAAACCAACAAAGCTGAAGGAAGTGTACAGTCCGCTGCCTTTGAGCGACATGTGCCAGCGTTCGACGAAGTAAGCCGGCAGCCAGGTAAGGCAGAAGTAATTGAAGTAGTTATAGGCGAAAGTCCCGATGATGACGCCGTAGATGACAGGCGAGCGGAACACGTACGAAAACGGCATCGCGGGACCCGCGGCCGCGCGCGCGGCCTCGCTCTCCAGTTGCCGGTCGTCGTCCCGAACCGCCAGCATCCACGGGATCAGCCACAGCAGCGAGCCGAGGCCGAGGATAACGAACATGGTTCGCCAGCCGTAGTCGTGAATCAGCAGAGCAGCAAGATAGCTGCCGACCGCGGGCCCCAGCTTCGCGCCCGCAAAGAAGAGACCCGTGGCGAGCCCGCGCTGCTTTTCCGGAATATGGAAACGAATCCAGCGCAGCGCGCCGGGGGTGAGAGCAGCTTCGCCCACACCGAGCAGCAGACGGACCGCGAACAACTGCCACACAGCACTGGCGAATCCCGTGCCGGCCGAGATGAGGCTCCAGAACAACAGGCCAAGCGCATATGGGTACTTGACACCGAAACGATCGACGAGAGCGCCCGCCGGAATCTGCAGGAAAGCGTAAGTCCAGAAGAAGGCTGAATTCAGGTTGCCGCGGTCGGTATCGGAGAGAGCGAATGCGCGCCTGAAGTCTGCGTCGGCGAGCGCAAACGAGAGATTGATACGGTCTACATAGGCCACAATGTTGGCCAGACAAAGCAGCCCGACAATGCCCCAGATCCGCGCGCGAGTGTTCACGGCAGTGCCCGCCAAAGTATCACATTCGCGCGGGCTCCCTCATGGGAGAATGTGTTTTTTACTTTTCGGCTCCAGCCGCATCCGGGAGATCCTGATCAATGCACCTTCGAGTGCTCGCATTCGTGCTGGCGGGCGGCAAAGGCACTCGCCTGTATCCGCTGACCAAGGAACGGGCCAAACCGGCCGTTCCCTTCGGAGGCCGATACCGCATCATCGATTTCGTGTTGAGCAATCTGATCAATTCGGGCATCTACTCCAACTATGTTCTGATCCAGTTCAAGAGCCAGTCGCTGTTGCAGCATCTTCGAGAAGGCTGGGAATCGGGCAGCCTGCTGCGCAGCCACTTCATCATCCCGGTTCCCGCGCAGATGCGGACGCCGGACGAAAACTGGTATCGGGGAACAGCCGACGCGATTTTCCAGAACGTAAACCTGATCGAGCAGGCCGATCCGCACCTGGTCGCGATCTTCGGCGCCGATCACATCTACCGCATGAACATCCGCGAGATGATCGAGTTCCACGAGCAGAAGCGCGCCCAGGTGACGATCGCGGCGATTCCGGTGCCGAAGGAGCAGTCGAGCGAGTTCGGAGTTATCGAAGCGGCTGCCGATGGTTCGGTGAAGGCCTTCATCGAAAAGAAAAAAGACGCACCCACGATGCCGGGCGACCCGACCCGCGTGTATGCATCCATGGGCAACTACATATTCTCGACAGACACGCTGCTGAAGGAACTCTATGCCGATGCGAAGCGCGAGGAAAGCTCACACGACTTCGGCCGCGATATCCTGCCGGGACTGATCGGACGCACCGACATGGTCGCCTATGATTTTCAGACGAACCGGATTCCCGGCGATCCGCCGGAGCAGCCCGTGTACTGGCGCGACGTGGGGACGCTCGACGCGTACTACGAAGCGAACATGGATTTGCGGGCGGTTAAGCCGGAGCTGAACCTGTACAACCGGCAGTGGCCGCTGCGGACCGCCGGCTATCAGGACGCGCCGGCGAAGTTTACGTTCGACGAGGAGGGTCGCCGCGGGCACGCCATCGATTCCATCATTGCGGGCGGGTCAATTCTTTCAGGCGGCGTGGTGCGGAACTCGGTGATCGGGCGCGGCGTGCGGGTACATCGCGGCGCGTGTGTCGATGATTCCATCATTATCGACGGCTGCGACATCGGCCGCTATGCGAAGGTACGCCGGGCGATTCTTGACAAGAACGTGCGCGTTCCGGAGGGCGCGGAGATCGGCTACGAGCTTGACAAAGATCGCCGGTTTCACCACGTTACCGAGAGTGGGATCGTGGTAGTAGAAGGACGGCGCAGTCCGGTCGAGATCGCATCCATTGATTTGTAGGGAAGATCTGCAGGGACCTTCAGGAGGCGGCGATCCTGAACCCGCCGTGGAAGCGAGAGTTTCCACGCACACATCCCACTCAAACGGTGCCATGCGCTTCTTCCGCCGCTACCCGGCGGAGAAGCATGCCTGCCTGGATCCTCTGCTCGAGCACGTGTCGGTGCGGTTCGATATGGCTTGCGATGCTGCGTGTAGCCGAGTAGTAACAGACCACATTCAGGAAGGGCACGGGTCTCCGATCTCGTTCTTCACTCCCGGGGTGATTATGCGCAACCATGTACATCTGCTGATCACGCCACACGGGGTTACCAGCGACCCTCCTGCACAACGTCGAAACCGCCACGGCACCCGAGCCCAACAAACTGCAAAGGTGGCGAGCTGCAGGAAATCCAGCAAGGCGAAAAGGCTCTCCGAGCTCGATCAGCGATAGCACTTTGAGAATAAGTCTCCATTGACTCCGTTTCCGTCAGGTGCACGTAGCTCCGCTCCGGTCTGCACACAAACCGCGCAGTTGAGTGACCGCCATATCACAGGCCCGTAACTAAACGCCAGCCGACCAGCGGTTACCAATCCGGCCAAAGTTCCTCCCACATCGTGTTCTGGGCGTGTACGAGACGGCGTCTATAACTTCCCAACGTTGTGCGCAAGGGAGTGCCCAAGGAGTATTGAAAACCTAACCTTAAGCTTTGAGAGAGCCGGTAAGATCATGAGAGTGGTCGCTCAGCATGTTGAGCTTTGCCTTCGGATACCGAAAGCGGCAAACGAAGTTTAAGCGCCCCCTGGCTTTCCACTCGGCTCTCTGGCTCAGAAGACGAATCTGAGGGACAGTTGAAACGCACGGGGGCCGCCCGAGCCGAAGACCTGCGTGGCGCGGCTGGTGGGTTGGCCGAAGGCGGCACCTGTCAGGTCGCCGCTGTAGCCGGACAGGTTGGCCTTGTTGTACAAATTGAAGACCTCGCCGATGAGCGACAAGCGCCAGCGCTCTCGAAACACGAAAGACCGGTTCAGCCGCAGATCGAGCGAGTGGTAGTTGTCGCCGAACGCGTATTGCTCCGGTAGAGTCAGTAGCTGGATGGCGCGGCCGTGAGAATCAGTGGTTCCAGCATAAGTTTGATTGAACTGAGCGACCAACCGCGTCAGGTCCGCAAGGCCGAGTCCGCGGTTGAATGTTCCGACCGTCGTACCAGGCAGCAAGTCGTCAGTAGTGCCATCGCCGTTGAAATCGATCCCTCGCACGAACGGGCTGAATGGCGCGGCGCTCGAGTAAGAAAAGTTGAGCCCCATCTCGAAGCGCCGGGGAAGCTGC
>DASSSG010000531.1:0-2801 GCA_035708545.1 Bryobacteraceae bacterium
AGCGGCCTTCCTGACGCGCCACATTCCGGACCATCGCCAATGCCTGGAGATAGACCTCCGGTCCCATGATTGCCGAACCGAAGTTCAGCACGATGCCGCCTTCGAGCCGCTCCATCGTCCTGGCGAAGATCAGGAAGTCGCGATAGCTCGCCGCCCCGGCCGCCGCCCCGTCACAGTTCGGGTGCTCATGGATTATGTCGTAACCGATGCCGACATGAATCGTCGCCGGCACGTGCAGGCGATACGCGGCTGCGAGCACGCTCAGTTCGGAATGCGGCCAGCCGCTTTCGCCGATGCGTCGACCGACGTGCTCGCCAAAACCGGCTGTGGCCGTGGCCGCCTCAACGATCCAGTCGTTCAGCAGCCCCGTTTCGGTCCACAACCCGAACTGGCCTGACTGGATGTACCGGGCGACGCTCTCCGTGGTGGCGCCGACGCGGGCGAGCTCGTAATCGTGTATGGCGCCGGCGCCGTTCATCGCGATATGGTCAATGCAGCCCCGCTTCAGCAGGTCGATGATATGGCGGTTCACGCCGGCGCGCAACAGATGCGCCCCCATGATCAGTATGCGGGCGGAGCCTGCCCGCCGCGCCTGTGCTAATCGAGCGGCAACCAGCGGCAGATCCGGGTCGCTGAACGCCGGCGTCTCATCGTCGAGCCCAAGCCAGTTTTCGATCGTAAGGTCGTGCGTTCTTTCGTCCAGAGGCAACAGCTGTAGTCTGCTGCGGTCGAAAATCTCGTATTGCGATGCCACGCCTCAGGCCAGCGCTTCAGCGGGAAACAGAGTGGCCAGCAGCTCGCCGGCCTCGAGGTAGTTCGGGATGACGACATCCGCTCCCACGCTGATGAGGCGCTTTCGCTTCCACTCGTCGATGGTGTGGCACTCCGGCTCGTCAGTGGCGACGCCGACCGCCACACCGCCTACCTTCTTCACCTCTTCAATTTCCACGTAGCCGTCACCGAAACCGAGCAGCTCGTCGCCTTTCGCCTCTGCGTTCGAGATGATGCGCTGAATCAGAATGCCTTTCGAGAAGCTCTTGTAATCGTCGAGGGCGCCGTACACGCCGCCGTCGAAGTACTGTGCGACGTCCAGCAGCCGAGCCTCTTCGGCCATGTAATCGTGGTCCGTGCCGCTCGCAAGGTAAAGGCGAATACCTCGGTCCGCCAGCCGTTCCAGCAGTGCCCGCGACCCCGGAACGAGATACTTCTCCGTTGAGGCGTGGCCGCCGCGAAGTTCTTCGACGCGGTGCCGAATTCTCTGCCAGAGGCGATCGAGATACATGCGTTTGTACGCTAGTGCCTCCCGCGGTTTGCCACCGCGACGCTCCACGTTGTCGGCAAGCTCGATCATTTGATAGATCGTCTGCTTGCCGGTCAGGCGGCCGACAAACTCACGAACCACCTCGGTCAGCTGCTCTTCCGACTCGCCCGTGTTCAGTTCCGCCAGTATCTCGACCATCATGGGCACCATCACGTCGACCCAGCCCGAGCGGATCGTGGATATCGTGCCGTCAAAATCGAACAGAGCTACACGTGCGCGCTCGGCGGACACACCCGGACGCAGGATCTCGATCATGCTCAAGGTTTCATTGTGACATGCTGGTTCGCCGCTCCATCCAGTCGACGATTATCCGGTCTACCCAGAATCGCGGCGCCGTGTTGGACAGGAATCCGAGATGCCCGCCGTGCTCGACCGCGAGTAATTCGACGTGGGGATTGCCACGTATGGCGGGATCGTCGAAGATCGCGAACGGAATCAGCGGATCATCCGTCGCCTGGACGATGAGGGTCGGCACGCGGATATCGGCGAGGAAGCGCCGCGACGATTGTGTCTCGTAGTAATTATCCGCAGTGCCAAATCCGAAATACGGCGCGGTAATCTTGTCGTCAAATTCGTACACGCTGCGGATGCCATCGAGCTGATCGAGCGGGTAGAGCGCCGGCTGTGTCTCGGCATGTTTGCGCACGCGCTCCTTCAGGCGCCCCAGAAATCTCCATTCATAGATCCGATTCTGGCGTTGTCCCATCCTGCGCACACACGCGGCCAGATCGATGGGCGTCGATACGGCACACACGCCGCTCACGAGTCCGCGCGCGTCTGCGCCGAGCTCGCCCGCAAGCTTGAGCGCGACATTCCCGCCAAGCGAATAGCCGATGAGATAAACCGGCCGCCCGGTCTGATTCCAGCCAGGCCCCTGCAGCAAATGCAGCGTGTCCGAGGTCAGCCCCGCGTGATACATGGTGCGGCAGACGTGTTCGGTGCCTCCGCAGCCGCGCATGTTGGTCCGATGTACGGCAAAGCCGTGCTCGAGCGCCAACTGCGCCATGCTTCGCATATACCCTGCGTTGCTCGAGCCTTCGAGGCCGTGGATCATCAGGATCTCGCCTCGCGGAGGGCCGTCCGGACGCTGCGAGTGCACGAGAACCTGCACGCCCGGCTCGGTCTCGTGATACCGAGACGCGATCGGGAAGCGCTGCTCATCGAGGCGGCGGACAGCGAAATTCGCGAAGATCGTCAGGAGGTGCGGGTTGCGCAGCAGTGGACGAAAGTTGCGCAACACGCAGTGTATCGTAGCTGCTGATGCCTACTCCTGCGGCATGGCGGGCTCCGCGGAGTCGGCCTGCTCCGACTTGCGCGCCAGATCTTCTGCCAGGATGATCGCTTCTGCAAGATCTCGCATCGGCCGGCGCAGCCGGCGGCTCTCGTTGCGCAGCCGCAGGTAAGCCTCTTCTTCGGTAATCCTGTTCCGGCTCTGCAGAATGCCCTTCGCCCGCTCTACCAGCTTGCGGGTCTCGAGCTG
>DASSSG010000532.1:0-8287 GCA_035708545.1 Bryobacteraceae bacterium
AGGAGTCGCCGTCGAAGCTTCCGCGATTCTTGTTTCTTCTCCGGTCCTCAGATTACGAACGCGAATCTCGACCGGAGATCCCGCTCCTGACTTGTAGACGACGTGGGTACCGTCGCGTGAAGGGAAGGGCGCGGTGCGCTCTTCCAGCCCTTCGGTAAGGCGGCGCGATTCGCCTGACACGAGGCCGTTCGAATGATCGACCGGTATCTGCCAGAGGTTCGTATTGAAGCGGCCAGCGGACGCGAAGACAATCTTCCGGCCGTCGGTGGAAGCCGCAGGCCAGTAGTTCAGCCCGGGCGCAGCCGTAACCGGAACAGGCGGGCCAGTGACTCTCCGCCTATTGAAGTCAAATGGCACACGGTAGATGTTGGAACTTTGCCTGCGCCCGAAGAAGACGAGCACGCCGTCGGCAGTGAGGCTCTCGGTTCTGACCAGATCCATGCCGGTACGTTTGAACCAGGCCGCCGCTCCCGCCGCCGACTCCTGCCCGCCATCGATGCCGATTGTGTACCAGTCATCAGCGGCGTCTTGTCCGGCTCCACGCCTCGCGTAGTACAGGAAGGCTTTTCCGCCCGGCAGCCAGAGCGCGCGGCCGACGATGCCGCCTTTCATAACAATCTGGCGTGGCTGCCCGCCGGAGCCAGGAACAATCATGATGTGACCGGCCAGCGTCACGTACGAAATCTGACTCCCATCGGGTGACCAGCATGGCCAGTAACCGTGGGCGATTTTGCGCGGAGTACCGCCGAGTGCGGCCGTGACGTAGATTCCGTTACCGTCGGCCCCTCCGCGGAAGACGATGCGGCCGCCATCGGGCGAAAACAGTGGATCGTGGGACAGACCGAGCCCACTGGTGAGCCGCACGGGTTCGCCACCCACGACCTGCTGCAGCCAGATGTCGGCCTGCTCGCCGCCGCCGCGATCGGAGGAGTACGCGATCAGCTTGCCATCAGGTGAGATGGCCGGCGATACGTTGGCGCCGGCATCGAAAGTGAGCGCGCGAATCGCATAGCGCTCCTGCGGCGCGGAAGGGCCGCGGCGCCAGAGGAACACCGCCGGAACAGCCACTGCCGCGAGGAGCGCGACGGCGGCGATCGCGAGCCAGCGCGAGATGCGGGCCGGCCGGACCTCAGCAGTGGCGGCGGCGGGCTGGTTCAGCAGGCCCGAGTGCAGGTCCTGGCGCACGTCTTCCAGTGCCATGCGCACGTCAGCCATGCTCTGCCACCTGCGCTCGGGGGACTTTTCAAGACACCGGCGCAGGATTCGGTTGAGCTCCCGCGGCACGCCGGGCACGTGGCGCGATATGTCGTCCGGTTCGGCCTGGAGAATCGAAGCGAGTGTCGAGACAGGAGAGTCGCCGGAGAACGCACGACGGCCGGTTAGCATCTCGTACAGGACACAGCCGAAAGAGAAGATATCGGCCCGATGATCGACGCGTTTGCCTTCGGCCTGCTCGGGCGACATGTACGCGACGGTGCCGACGATCGTGCCCTCGACCGTTTTTGGTGCCTGGCGCATCGGGATGGTTCGACTGATCTCAGAGGGCGTGCGGGTGACCGGATCGGCGAGCTTGGCGAGGCCGAAGTCGAGCACCTTGATGTGGCCGGTTTCGGCGACCATGATATTGCCGGGCTTGATGTCGCGATGCGTGATGCCCGCTGCGTGCGCGGCTGCGAGCGCGTCCGCGATTTGAACGGCGTACGAGAGCGTGTCGTTCAGCGGCAACCCATTTGGTCCGAGCAGCGCGTCGAGCGTGCTGCCATGGACGTACTCCATGGCGATGAAGTCCTGCGGTTCGGCGAGGCCGACATCGTAAACGGTGACGATGTTCGGGTGATTCAGGGCAGACGCGGCCTGCGCTTCCTGCAGGAACCGGCGCTTGCGCTCGTCATCCAGCGGACCGTCCGAGGAAAGGAGCTTAATGGCGGCCGAGCGGTTCAAGAGAACATCCCGGGCGCGATATACGATGCCCATGCCGCCCTCGCCGAGCTTTTCGAGCAGTTCGTAGCGGCCGATTGTCGTGCCGGTCATCAGAGAGAGAACAATGTTAGCTCATGTGGAATTGTTGTATGGAATACAGGTATCCGCGGCCTCGTGTTACTCTGCACTTAATCCTAGCCCCGTTCGTCAGAACGGTAGCGGCGTGACGAGTTTCTGCTAACGGCGTAGTACAGTTATCCGTCGCTCTTACGGGACCAAAATCATGCTGGCGGTGTCGAAAGCAAGAGGGAGGCGAATGTCTGCACGGGCGGTTACGGCCGGCATAGCGCTGTTCGCGTGTGCGTGCGGGTGGCGGCAGCCGAACCGGGTCGAGGCGAAGAGCGAGACCGCAACCCCGCCGGCGACTGCAACGGCGCCAGGGCCCGCCGGCGAGGTACGGGCCACCGGCATGATCCAGGCGGTGCAGGCGTTCACGGTTCAGGTGCCGCAGCTAAGCGGTCAGAACCAGCGAATAACACTCGTGAAGCTGGTACCGAACGGTACGACGGTCAAGCAGGGCGACGTGCTCGCCGAATTCGACCGCACGCAGCAACTGGAGGCGGCACGCGAGGCACAGGCGAAGTTCGAGGATCTCTCGCACCAGGTGCGCCAGAAACAGGCGCAGAACGCGAACGAGGTGGAGAAACGGTCCGCCGAGCTGAAGCAGGCCGAGGCCGATCTGGGGAAGGCCGAGATTCAGCTCTCCAAAGGCCCCGTACTCAGCGCGATCGATCGGCAGAAGAACGAAGTACGCGCGGCCAGCGCCAGAGCCCGGGTCGAGAGCCTGAAAAAGATCGACGCATCGCGGCGACAGGCCGAGGCGGCGCAATTGCGGGTCCTCGAGCTGCAGACGGAGCGGCAGAAGGTCGCGCTGCAGCGGGCTGAGCTCAATTCCGCGAAGCTGGTGATCAAAGCGCCGATCGGCGGAATGATCGCACTCGAGACACTCTGGCGCAGCGGATCGATGGGATTCGCGCAGGAAGGCGATCAGCTCTGGACCGGCCAGTCGCTGCTGAAGATTTTCGACCCCGGACAGATGGAAGTGCGCACACTGGTCGGCGAGCCTGACGGGGCTGTGCTGCAGCCGGGGGCAGTGGCGCTCGTGCACCTGGATGCCTACCCGGATGCAGTCTTCCACGCGCGCTTCCATTCTTCGAGCCCTGTGGCAACGACTGCGCTCGGCAGCCCCATCAAACAGTTCACCGCACGTTTTCGTCTCGAGGAGGTGGATCGGCGGCTACTGCCGGATCTTTCGGCGGCGGTCATCATCAGGCGAGGAGCCGAAGGTGAGCGCTGAGGCAGCGGCTCGTCTGCAGCCCGTCGCAGCTCCGGAACCGCCGGTTGCCGAGGCACGAACGAAACGGATGCGCGTGATCCGTTCGGCGGCCGCAGTGCTCGTTGTGCTGGCCATGGCTGCCGGAGCGGTTTACGCCGTGAATCGGCTGCGGTCTCTGGAGCAGCAGCCCAACCTGCCTGCAGCGCCCGCGAAAAAAGGGGAGTTCTTCGTTATTGTCCGCGCGCGCGGCGAACTGAAAGCACGCCGCTCGATGCAGGTTGTTGCTCCCGTAGTGCCCGACCTGAGGATCATCTGGCTGGCTCCGCAGGGGGAGAAGGTCAAGGCAGGCGACCCGGTCATCCGCTTCGATCCGAGCGCCGCGAAGAACCAGTTGCAGGAGAAAGAAGCCGCGTTGAAACAGGCGCAGGCTGCGCTCGACCAGGCGACTGCCGAGGCAGGCATTGCAGCCGAACAGGACAAGCTCGATCTGGCGAATGCAACGTATCAGATGGAACGGGCGAAGCTCGACGTGGCGAAAGCCGAGATTGTAAGCAGGCTTCAGGCCGAAGAGAGCAAGATCGATCTCGGCCTGGCAGACAAGAAGCTGTCGGTGCAAAAGGCGACCGTCAACCTCAACGCGGTGTCGAATCGCGCAAAGATTGCGTCACTCACGCGCGCGCGGGACAAGGCGAAGGACGACGTCGCCATTATGCAATCGCGGCTCGCGCAGATGGAACTGAAGGCGCCGCTGACAGGCACGATTCATTTTCTGCCCAACTATTCGCAGGGCTGGATGAATGCGAAGCCTTTTAAGGTCGGCGATCAGGTGTGGCCGGGCGGCGTGCTGGCCGAGATGCCGGATCTCGAGACACTCGAGATGGAAGGCAAGATCGACGAAATCGATCGCGGTGTGGTCCAGCAGAACCAGGCGGTTCGCGTGCGCGTCGATTCGCTGCCGGAGATCACGTTTGCGGGAACGCTGGCGCAGCTTTCGCCGATGACGGTGATGGGCTGGGAGTGGCCGCCGACGCGTACGTTCCGTGGCTTTGCCAGGATCGACAAACCGGATCCGAAGCTGCGGCCGGGCATGAACGGGCAAATGGACGTGGTCGTGAGGCGGATTCCGAGCGCGATCAGCGTGCCGGCGAAAGCGCTCTTCACGCACGGCGGGAAGCCGATCGTATATGTGGCGGAGAAGGGCTCGTACCGTGCGACGCCCGTTGAGGTCCTCGCGCGCAACCCCGACGAGGTGGCGATCAGCGGGATTGCCGAAGGCACGAAGATCGCGCTCGTGGAGCCGGAGGTCAAACGATGAACCGCGTTCTGCGAGCGCTGCTGGTTGCGGCTGCGGCTCTGCTCGTGATTGCCGCCGCAGGATGGGCCGGCGTGCGCTGGTTCCAGTCATTGAAGGCGTCGGCGGCAGGCTCGCTGCCGGAGACGGCCGTCCAGCGCGGCGATGTCACATTCGCGGTTACCGCGCGCGGCGAGCTTTCCGGCGGGAACACGGAGATGCTGTCGGCGCCGATGACGGGCGGCGGCGCCATGGCGATCACATTTCTGCGCGAATCGGGCGAACTCGTCAGGGAAGGAGACGTTGTTGCGAAGTTCGACACGACCGAGCAGGAATTCAAGCTCCGGGAGGCGCAGGCCGATCTTGCGGAAGCCGAGCAACAGGTGATCGGGGCAAAGGCGGAGAGCGCGGCGAAAGAGGAAGAGGCGCGATACGCGCTGCTGCAGGCGCGGACCGAGCTGGCGGTGGCGGAACTCGAGATGCAGCGCAATGAGCTGCTGCCGCGCATGGTAGCCCGGCAGAACGAGCTCGCGGCGGCGGCGGCACAGGACAAGCTGCGTCAGCTCGAGAAGGACTTGCGGGATCGCCTCAAGACGGCCCAGGCAGGGATCGCCATTCAGGAAGCCGCGCGGTCGAAGGCGACGGTCGCGGCGCAGACTGCGCAGCGCAATATCGACGCCATGACGCTGAAAGCGAAGTCCACGGGCTATGTCGCGCGCCAGCAGAACATGGAGGGCAATTTCCGCTGGGGCTCGTTTCTTCCGGCGCTGCAGGTGGGTGACAACGTGCGCGCCGGGATGGGAGTGGCACAGATCCCGGACCTGCATAACTGGGACGTGACGGCTCGGATCGGCGAGCTCGATCGCGGGCATCTGGCGGTCGGCCAGCCGGCCGAAATCCAGGTCGTCGCGCTGCCTGGGCGGAAATTGCGTGGCGCCATCAAGAATATCGGCGGCGTGACCGGCCCGCCATGGGACCGGCGCTTCGAATGCAAACTCGCGGTACACGATCCTCCGCCCGAACTGCGCCCGGGCATGAGCACGCGCGTCGTCATCACGACCGATACGCTGCGCGGCGTGAACTGGCTGCCCTCACAGGCGCTGTTCGAGAGCGATGGCCGCAAGTTCGTATACCTGAAGCAGGGCGCGAGCTTCACTCCCAAAGACGTGAAGCTGGCGCGGCGCAGCGAAAGCCGGGTGGTGATCGAGGGACTGCAGCCCGGGCAAATTGTGGCGCTCGCGAATCCCGAGCAGATGAAACAGAAGCAGGCAAACAAGCCGGGCGGAGCCCTGCAGGCGCTGCCGCGGTGAGGGGACACCGGTGATTGTCTCCGATGTGGTGCTCGCGGCGGGCAACCTGGTTGCGCAGAAGACGCGGACCCTGCTCACGGCGCTGGGCATCGTTTTCGGCGTAGGCAGTGTCATCGGGATGCTGGCCATCGGGGCGGGAGCGCGCGAGGAGTCGCTGCGGTTCATCGAGCAGCTCGGCGTCCGCAACGTGCTGGTCGACTCTGTCCCGGCGAGCAACGACCAGGAGCTGCAACAGCGCAGACGCTCGTCGCAGGGTCTGACCGAGCGGGACGTTCGAATTCTCCAGGCGAACATCGAGGCGCTCGAGATGCTGTCGCCGCGGAAAACGCTCAAGCCCGCGACGGTTCTGCCGAAGCCGGCCAGGAATACGCCGCAGTTGTACGGTGTGCGGCCGTCGTTTGCAGCCATTCATAACCTGCGTCCGATCGAAGGCGCGTTCTTCACGGCCGCGGATGACGAAAGCAGCAGGCCGCTGTGCGTACTCGGGCAGTCGGCCAAAGTGGAACTGCTCGGCTACGAGCCGGCGGTCGGGAAGTTTGTCAAGGTGAACGATACGTGGCTGCGCGTGATTGGCATCCTCGGCGAGCAGATCAAGTCGGGCTCGCAGTCGCGCGGCGGACAAATGGAGGACGTGAACAATATCGTTTACGTGCCATTCAACACGTTTCAGTACCGGTTCTGGGAGATGGCCTCATATCTCAAGGACGAGCTGGACGGCGTGGACTTACGGCTGAAAGCGGGCGCCGACAGCATCGAGGTGGCGAAGGTCATCACCGCGATCCTGAACTCTTCGCATAACAACACGCAGGACTTCGTGGTGACGATTCCGGCAGCCCTGCTCGCGCAGCAGCAGCGGACGCAGACGATCTTCACTTATGTAATGGTGGCGATTGCGGCAATTTCGCTGCTCGTAGGCGGGATCGGGATCATGAATATCGTGCTGGCGACGGTACTCGAACGCACGCGTGAGATCGGGGTTCGGCGTGCTACCGGCGCGCGGCGAATGGATATTCTCCGCCAGTTTCTCACCGAGTCGGCCCTGATCTCGGTCGCGGGTGGACTGCTGGGGATCGGGTTTGGCTTCTTTCTCTCATGGGTGATCGCGCAGACCGCGGAGTGGAAGACGATCGTTACCACGAGCTCGGTGATTATAGCCTTTGGGGTGTCGGTGGCGGTCGGACTTACTTTTGGGATTTATCCCGCGTTCAAAGCCTCGCGGATCAATCCGATCGAGGCGCTGCGGTATGAGTAAGGCACCTGCCGGCGTTCAGCGCGCGCGAGTAAGTTGTCAACCCAGCCAGAAATCACTGCCACAGAGACGTGCGGGACCGCGGACTGTTCGACGAAGCGCTGGAGCTGTTTAATGCTCGACGGCCAGCCGAGGCGGCGGCCGTCTGCGAGAGGGGTTTGCGGCAATCGCCGCGCGACGCCGGCCTTCGCAAACTGTTTGGCGACGTCCTGCAAATGCAGGGCCGCTTCGATGACGCGATTGCGGCTTACGATCGCGCTCTCCTGATTGACAAACGGCTTGCCGGGGCCTGGTACGCCTCAGGATGCGCATGGCTGGCGAAAGAGGTTTACGCAACCGCGCTCGCGTGTTTCGAGAAGGCGGCGGCGAGCGCGCCAGCCGACGCCGCATCGCACCACAATGTGGGAACAGCGCTGTTCAAGCTGGGCCTTACCGACGAAGCAATCGCGCGCTTCCGGCGGGCGCTTGACTTACAGGACAGCTTTCTGCCGCGCACGGCGATTGCGACCTCGATACCGGGAAGTCCGGCCGCCGACCACGCGGCTGTGCTGGCCGCGCGCCGCGACTGGGCCGAAACGCATCTGCCGCCCCGCCCGGCGAAGGTCTTCCAGCGGAGCGCCGCGGCCGGGCGCAGGCTGCGAATCGGATATTTGTCTTCGTTTTTTGAATCTCGCAACTGGATGAAGCCTGTGTGGGGGCTCATCAATCACCATGACCGGCAGGAATTCGACATTTACCTGTTCGGCGACTGCGCGGAGACGGAGTGCATCGGGTACGAACGTGACGGTCGGGATCACTTCGTCGATATATCGAAACTGTCCAACCGAGACGCGGCCCTGCGGATCGAGGCATCCGAGCTCGATGTTCTCGTCGATCTGAACGGATACAGCCGGCCTGCACGGCTCACCGTGCCCGCGCAGAAACCGGCCCCGATTCAGGCAGCCTGGTTCAACATGTACGCCACCTCAGGGATGACAAGTTTCGATTACCTGATTGGAGACGAGCACGTGATCGCGCCCGAAGAAGAGCGGTTCTACACCGAGAAAATCGTACGCGTTCCAGGCTGCTATCTCACTTTCGATGTGCGCTACCCGGTGCCTGATGTCGCCGATGCCCCGGTTATGAGCGCGGGGCACTTCACGTTTGGGTGTCTGGCGTCGCAGTACAAGATCACACCGGCC
>DASSSG010000533.1:0-4860 GCA_035708545.1 Bryobacteraceae bacterium
TCGATCGGAAGGGGTAGATTTGGTGGACACCATAGACTTTGGAGACTGCTTGTCGGTTCCGCTAAGTCATTGTAAATCAGCTAAATAGCTGATAGTGAAGGGTTGCGGGAGTAATTCAGTGGTAGAATGCCAGCTTCCCAAGCTGGACGTCGCGGGTTCGAGTCCCGTCTCCCGCTCCATATAATCAACAACTTACGGCCCAAAATCTCGATTTAGTACCTCCTGTTAACAGACGTCAACGGATCGGAGGCCTCCAAAGAACAGTTTTTGAAGCACTTGATCGCGAGTGAATGTCAGCGTGTTCGGATAACATTCACCCGCCACCGACGCAAAGCACGCGTGACGTGTCGGGTTCCGTATTCTCTGATTGTTCGGCATCATCCAGAGGTGGGCCGAGAGAAGCGGGCGCGCGGAAAAGGTTCCATTGCGGAAGAGGTTTCCATTAAGGAGGCGGCATGCGTTTGCTGGCTCTGGGCTGACATACCAACCCGCGGCTGCGGCTGTGTTGCTGCGTATCTCGCCGCTAGCCCGAAGTTCGTCACGACTGAGGTCAGAAACCAGCTAAGTCGTTCAGAATCAGCTCAGGCAGTCGCCGAGTCTACACTACATTTGCGGCTGATTTCGAAATGTTCAGGGAGGCTCAGGCCGAGCTGCTGCAGAAGCGCCTTCTGCTCGGCGGTGGGCTCGGTGATGCAGCGCAGACGGATCTCGCGACCGTCCGTGGTGGGCAGGACAATGTCGGCGCTCTGCAAGGTCGACAGCAGAACGAGAGCCTTCATTGCCGACAACGGCTGAGCGTCGGTGACGCCGCTGTGGGATGGCTGCGGAACGAGCGCGGACCGGCGCTTCAGCAGATGCTTGAGCGTGACCCACAGAGCGTAACCGAGAAAGGCGACCATCACGTGCGCCTTGACGCGCGGCTCCAGTTGATGGAACAAGGGCCGAATGGACAGCTCGCTCTTTAGTGCTCGGAAGGAGGCCTCCGCCTCGGTCAGTTGCATGTACCGGCTCCAGAGTTCTTCGGCGCTGCCGGCCTCGATATTGGTGCGCAGCATGTAAGCGCCTTCCCGCATTCCGCGCCAGATTCTGCGCTTTGGTTTGATCGCCCAGAACAGCCGCACCGCCTCCGGCGTGTCGCGCAGCGCGACCTCGTACAGATCGTTCACCTGTGGGTGACGCGCCTGAATAGCGCCCAGCCTCCGCTCCATTTTGTTGCGGTCTTTAAGCCGGCCGTTCGCGATGGTTTTGCCCAGACGCTGCAGAGCGTCTTCCATGCGCTGGAAAAGCGGCTTCGGATCGCTTGCTCCTTTTCCCTGCGGCCCGCCGTGCGGCACAGGATATAGGTCTCCTCGCCCTGCGGGATGGCGACCTTCTTCACTTCCACTTCCGGCCGCACCCGCGTCCAGTCGTCCTTCAGCAGCTCCTGCTCAAACTGCTTCATCTGGCTGCGGGGCGTGCCCACCAGATACTGGCCGCCACGCTTGCGAATCGCCTCGAGGTTTTCCTCGCTGACGATGCCGCGGTCGAACACCCAGAGGCGCCGCGCCTGGCCGTACTTGCGCTCCACCAGGCGCAGGATGGTTTCCATCGTTGTCACGTCCGCGCGGTGGCCGTCGAAGGTCTCATAGCTGAACGGGAAGCCTTCGCTGTTGACGATGAGTGCGATCACCATCTGCTCGCAGTCGGGACGGTGGTCGCGCGAGTAGCCGCGGCGCATCATCGGATTCTTCTCCGCTGCGCCTTCCACGTAGGTGCTGGTCAGGTCGTACAGCAGGACGTCGAACTCGGCTCCGAACAACTCGCCGTAGCGCTGCTTGAGATGCCGCTCCAGTTTCGTCTTGTGGGGCAGCATCCGGTCCAGGCAGCGGTACAGCCGCGTGTCATTGAGCTTGCCGTCCTCGATGCCCAGCAGATCGTCCAGCGCCGTCGCCGGATACCAGCGCTGTTCGATGGCCAGCTCACTGCCCGGCGCGCACAGCCGGTTGATCGCCAGCACCGCGGCCACGCGCGACCACGGCACGTCGGCATCGTGCTCGTCCACGGCTGCGGCAAAGCAGCGGTCCAGCTCGAGACGCTTCCACAGCTGCAATCCCAGCCAGCAGGATCCAAACTGACACGTGCGCTCCAGACGCACCTTATTCACCAGCACCCGCGCCACCTGCGGATCGTGTGCCGGCGGCTCGACCTGCGACGGGAACAGCTTCAGCTGTTGCGCCTCGCCCTGCTCGTTGAAAACCTCAATCGTCTTCAGCCAGCGCCTGCGCGGAACTGTTCAGCTCGCCGAGACAGCACAGTGTCCTCTGGCGCGGGCCGTCCGGCGTGCGCACCGTTTCCACCAGTGACCAGTAGCTGTGGTCCTTGCCGTCTTTGCTACGCCGGTTCGGACGCAGAAACATTCTCGCCTGATCTTGTCACGACAGCCAAGTCCCTTCAAGAGGGTTGGTCTACACTACATCGCGTTTGGAAACTCCGGCGATTGCAGCAAAGGAACTTGTCGCCTCCGGCCCCACCAAAATCGCTTCAAGCCGCCGAGTCGTCACGAACTTCGGTTAGGGCCGCTTTTGACGCCGAGCACTATTCCCTTCGAAACGTCGTTCACGCAGTTGCGGGCGGATTCAGCGTAATGAGCTGCCGGCGGATGCGCGAGAGAACGTAAGATGGCGTCGAGGACGGTGTCCAGATCCTTCGAGACATCCTCCGCAAGGAAGCGCAGAACGATATAGCCGTTCTCCTGCAATAGCTGGTCTTTGCGCCGGTCGCGGCGGTAGGCGGCAGGATCGCCTAGGTGCTGCGCACCGTCAAGTTCGACAACCACGCGTGAGTCGCCGCAGAGCAGATCGACTTCCATGCCGCTGAATCCGTCAAACGGAATCGGCAGTCCCGTGTTCAATCGAAAACGGCCCGCGGTGCCGGCCAGTGTCTGAAGTCGCCGATAAAGGAACGCCTCGGTTGCGCTGCGCGCGCGCTCGACACCGTCCGCATCGGGAGAGAGCGGCCGTGCCGCATCAACGAACAGGGTCGCCAGTGGCGAGTCGACATCATCCCTGACAAGCCTGCGCACACTGGCTGCGTAGTCGCGCTTCCGCGCGTCGTCCGCAGGCAGCGGGACATCAGCAGGCCATCCCGGAATCGCGCCCGCGGGCAGGACGATGGTAGAGCCGACGGCTTCGTATCCGCGGGAGCGGCGATCGAACATCCGCGCCAGCATCGGGACGTCGAGATCCGCGTAATCGTATACCCGCACCTCGCGCTTTCCGTCATAGAGCCGGTGCAGTCTCCCCACGTATTGAGCCACGGTCCCGCTCCACGATACGGGAAGGGTCACGAACAGCGTGTCGAGACGTGGATCATCGAAGCCTTCGCCGATGTACTTGCCCGTGGCGACGATGACGCGCTCCTCATCGTGCGGAATATGCGCCGGCCGCTCCGCGACAGCCTCGGCCTCCTTCCTCCCCATACCTCCACGGAGTACGACGAGGTGATGGGCCCCGGAGAGCTGCGCCGCGAGTGCATCCAGATGCTCATTGCGTTCCGTAAGCACGAGCGGCGAGCGGGCCTCGCGAACGGCCTGGATCACATCGTCGCAGATGCGGCGATTCCGTGCCTCGTCTTCGACCAGCTCCTTGTAAAGCACGGAAAATTCGCTTCGCTTGTCCGGTTCCGGGTTGCGGCTCGAGTGAAAGCCCGTGGGACCGACGATCACTGTGTGCTCGAACGGCCTCCGGGCCGCCTGTGCTTTGGCGTTCACTCGGTATCGCACAGGGCCGCACTGCATGAAGATGATGGGGTGATGGCCATCCTTGCGCGCGATCGTCGCCGACAACCCGGCAACGAACGTGGCCTTGGCGCGCCGGGCGACCTGTTCGAAGCTACGGGCGGACAGATGGTGGCACTCGTCGACGATGAGATGGCCATATTCACCGACGCAATCGTCGACAATCCCCTTGCGAACGAGGCTCTGAATGAGTGCGACGTCAAGCAGCCCGCCTGGCTTGCGGCGCCCCGCCGCCGATTCGCCCAATGGCCGCGGGCGGAATGTTCAGGAACGTCGACAATCGCTCGACCCACTGTTCCAGCAGCTGCTGCCGGTGCACGAGCGCGAGCGTATTCACGCCGCGCCGGGCAATCAGCCATGCCGCGATCACAGTCTTTCCGAAGGCTGTGGTCGCGGCCAGCACTCCTGTATCGTGCGCGAGCATCGCCTCTGCGGCCGCATGCTGTTCCGGAAGCAGCTCTCCGGCAAACGTAAGCTCGATGCGCTGGCCCGGGTTGCGCTCGTCCCGCACAATCGACTGTATGTTCAGGTCGGCCCAGTAACTGCCGTACGTCGCCCAGGCAACCCCGGGGAAGACCGATGTGATGCGAGTGCTCTTCGGCGCACGCAATGATCCGCGGCTTCCCCATATGTGGGCAGGCGCATCGCCTGCGCCTTGTAGAACTCCGGATTCTGAAAGGCGGCTACGCGGAGCAGGCGATTTCGCAGAGGTGGCGGCAGGCCCGCTCTGGCGATGTAGATCGCGTTTCCCAGCACGAGCTCCAGGCTGCGCGGCAACTCGCCTGTAATCGGGGGCTCTTTCCGGCGGCGCGACGGCGGCGTCCTCCAGGGCTTCGGCTCACCTTCATCTGTGATCGGAAAGCGGACGCCAACCACATGCCCTCGGTCTTCCGCATCGGACACGAGTTCTTCGGTTCGCGAGCGGCCGATCTTCTCAATCGACGCGAGAAACGCCCATTGATCGGCGTGGGGCTTGAATTCGTGGTCGAGGAAAACGCTGTTGCCCCGCTCACGCGGCTGCTTCTGCAGCGGTAGTGCAATCGGATTCCCGAAACCTCCCTGGGGCAGCGTGTCCTGGTTCGGAA
>DASSSG010000534.1:0-2161 GCA_035708545.1 Bryobacteraceae bacterium
GCGGGACAAGGTGAAGAGCATCGTGTTGAACTCGCTCGGAGAGATGCCGCCGAGACCCTCCACCACTGCAGTAAAAATCGTCAGCGTAGACAAGAAGCCAGGCTGGCGGATCGAGAAGTTTGTCTTCCACAACGGGGTCGATTCCGAGGTGCCCGGTTACATCGCCATTCCGGAAGACGGGAAGCAGCGGCATCCGGCCATCGTCACCATGCATGGCCATTCGAGCAGCAAGGAGAACATGTTCGGCTATCAGCCGACTTCGCAGGATGTCGCCGAGCTGCTGGCGAAGAACGGCTATGTCGTGATCGGGATCGACAACTATTTCAACGGCGAGCGAAAGGGCAAGGGGCCCGCGGGCGAGCTCGAAACGATGCAGCGCGGCTCAGACCAGGAGGCCTCGCTGTTCAAGCTCAACCTGTGGCTCGGACGCACGCTCTGGGGCATGATGCTGCGCGACGAGCAGATCGCTCTCGATTATCTGGTGACGCGCCCCGAGGTAGACCCACATCGGATCGGCGCTCAGGGGATGAGCATGGGCAGTACCCGAGCGTGGTGGCTGGCGGCGATTGACGATCGCATCAAAGCGGTCGTGGGTGTGGCGTGCTTTACGCGGTACGAAGATCTGATCGCCATTCGGTCGTTGAGGGCGCATGGCATCTACTATTTCGTTCCCGGGATCCTCCGGCATTTCGACTCAGAAGGCATCATGGCGCTGATCGCGCCACGGCCGTTCCTGGCGCTTACGGGTGATCGCGACGCGGGCTCCCCTCCCGAAGGGATGAAGAAGCTCGAGGACGTTCTCGGAACGGTGTACAAGCTGTACGGCAAACCGGAGGCGTTTCGCAGCATCATCTATCCCGAAACGGGCCACGTGTACAACGATGACCAGAAGCGCCGGATGGTGGACTGGTTCAATCGCCATCTCGGCGGAGGGAACTCGTGACCAGCCGGCGACAGTTCATGGGCAGTTCGTTCGCCGCGCTGCTGCAGCCGGCGGCTGCAAATCCGAGAATTCGCGCGGCGCGGGATGCGGCTCTTGCCGTGCTCAAGCCCAGCGAGAAAGACCTGCAGCACGGCCTGGAGCTGCATTCGAAGGCGCTGGTGGTCGAATCTTACGGATTCTCGCCACGCTCCGCGATCGACGGCGATATCATGCGGCAGGCGATTGAGGCGGGTGCCAGCAGTGTCGAGCTCGACGACCTCCACACCGAGATGCTGCTGGCTCGCGTGGCAGACGATGTATCGCAGCGGCACGAGTACCTCGATGCCTGGAATGCGTCGGGTGTGACCTGCGTGCTGCAGAACGCGGGCGAAGAGGGCAGTTCCCCACTGCGTCTGCTGAAACGCCTGGCACACTTTACCTGGCTCACGGACAAGATGCGGGACGCAGTTTCGAAGGCGAGCAATCCCGACGATATCGAGGCCGCAAAGAAGGCCGCGCGGCACTGCCTGTATCTGACGGGCAACGGCGTTCCGCTCTCGCAGGAGTGGAACTCTGCGGTCGAAGAGCTTGCGCACATCCGGCTGTTCTTCCAGCTCGGGATTCGCATGATGCACCTGACCTACAATCGCCGTAATGTGCTCGGCGATGGCTGCGCCGAACCGGCGAACGGGGGCATCAGCGATCTCGGGCGTGCGGCGATCGCGGAGATGAACCGAGTGGGCGTGATCGTGGACGTGGCACATTCCGGCTGGCGTACCAGTCTCGAGGCGGCGAAGGCGTCGGTGAAGCCGGTGGTGGCCAGCCACAGCGGCGCCGGAGCCGTTCATCGCCATATCCGGTCCAAACCGGATGAGGTGATCCGTGCGATCGCCGACAGCGGCGGGTATGTCGGCGTCTACAGCGTTGCCTCGTTCCTCGGCGGCGGAGGGGATCTGAACGCGATGCTCGATCACATCGAATACCTGGTGAAGCGCTTCGGCGCGGACCATGTCGCGATCGGAACCGACATCGCCTACATACCTGAACGCGCCGAAGCGGAGTACCGAAAGATGGGCCGCAGACCGAGAGCGCGAGCACGATACGAAGCACTGTGGCCCGCCGGTGCGCTCGACAACAGATCGCACGCGAGCCTCGCGTGGACGAACTGGCCGATGTTCACCGTCGGCATCGTGCAACGCGGCATTTCGGACGCGGATATTCAGAAGATTCTGGGAGGGA
>DASSSG010000535.1:0-8801 GCA_035708545.1 Bryobacteraceae bacterium
GACCAATATCCCACGTCGCTGCCGGAATTTCTGAATTCCGGTTGTGATACTGCTCGCCGCGCTCGCACTTGCCGGACCGGCATGCACGGCCGAGTATTTCGGAGACAGCGAGAGCGCGGCAGGATCGCAGCGCGGCGAACCTGGGCCTTATCGAACAGATCGCGTAATCTGATCAGATGACGCGGTTTGCAGCCTCAGCACTCCTGCTGGCAACGTTCGTCACGGCGCAACCGGCCGGCAGGTATGCCGCGGCGCGAACGGGCGGCACGTACCTGCACAACTACTATCTCCCGCCGGCTCCGAGCACGACGCCCTGGGCCCCGGCGTGGGCACCCGACGGAAGGACCATCGCCGTGGCCATGTACGGCTCTATATGGCGGGTCGATCCGAATACCGGGGTCGCCACCGAGATCACGTACAACAGGCATTATCATTCTTCGCCGGCGTGGTCGCCCGACGGCAGGTGGCTCGTGTATACGGGCGACGACAATCACCAGCGTATCCAGCTCGAAATACTGAACGTCGAGACGGGCGAGATTACGGCACTTACTGACGACGCGCACGTATACGCGGATCCCGTGTTCTCGCCCGACGGCAAGTATCTTGCGTACGTATCTACGCGGCCGAGCGGTTACTTCAATGTGTACGTCCGGGCGATTCGAAACGGCCGCTGGGCTGGAGAGGAGGTCGCGGTAACCCGCGACCACAGGTATCCGCGGTCTCGGCTGTATGTAGGCGAGTGGGACATGCACATCGAGCCTGCCTGGCTGCGCAGCGGCAGTGAGTTGCTGATGGTTTCGAATCGCGGCGTGCCGCAGGGATCGGGGGCTCTGTGGCGGGTCCCTGTCGAGCCCGGCGGCATGGAGAAGGCGAACAAGATACTCGACGAGCAGTCACTTTTCCGGACCCGTCCGGATGTATCGCCGGACGGAAGACGGTTTATCTACTCCTCGAGCGGTGGCGGTACGGACCAGTTTCACCACTTGTACGTCCTGCCCGTCGATGGCGGCTATCCCTACAAGATGACGTTTGGCGATCACGAGGACTTCCATCCGCGCTGGTCGCCCGACGGCGAGCAAATCGCCTACATCTCGAACGAAGGCGGGCGTCCGCAGCTTGTGATCCTGGAAACGTACGGCGGCCGAAAAAAGAAGGTTTCACTGGCAGACCTGAAATGGAAACGACCCATGGTGAAGGTCAGTGTGACGATCGTCGACGGCCAGACAGGCAAGCCCATGCACGGGCGCGTGCAAGGGGTCGCGTCCGACGGTAAGTTCTACGCACCCCGCGATGCTTACGCGCGTGTGGGCGGCACGAGCGGGCACGCGTTCCACACCGCCGGCAATCATGAGGTATTCGTACCGCCAGGGAAGCTGAAGGTGCAGGTGACACGCGGATTCGAGTACTGGCCGCGAGAGGCGGAGGTCGACGTTACCGCCGCGCAGAAACACGTGGTGACCATTACGCTGACACGCATGACGGATATGCGCGCAAAGGGCTGGTACAACGGTTCGACCCACACGCACATGAACTACGGCGGGAATCTGCGGAACACGCTCGAGAACCTGATGTTCATGGCCAGATCAGAAGGCCAGGATATCGTAAACGAACTCGTCGCGAATAAAGAGAACCGCGTTTTCGACTATCAGTATTTCGAGTCCGGCGGTGGTGAACATTCCGTATCGCGGAGCGACGCCCAAACCAGGTTACTGGTGGGTGAGGAGTATCGGCCTCCGTTCTACGGGCACGTCTTCCTGCTCGGCCTCGCCGAGCATCTGATCTCACCGTTCCTCACCGGATACGAGGGGACGGGAGTCGAAAGCCTGTATCCGAGCAACACGGACATCTTCCGGAAGGCTCTCGCGCAGAATGCCGTCACGGGATACGTGCACGCGTTTTCCGGGGAATCCGATCCACTGGAACGCGATCTTGGTGTCGCAAAGGCGTTTCCTGTGGATGCCGCTCTCAAAACCGTGCAGTGCCTCGAATGGAGCACCGCATCGCGCGCGCAGCTTAAGGTCTGGCATCACGCGCTGAATAACGATCTGCGGGTCACGCCAACGGGCGGCGAGGACTCGATCAGCAATCTGCATATTGGGAAGCTGATCGGTTCCGTCCGAACGTATGCGTATCTCGGGTCAGACTTCTCGATTACGGCCTGGCTCGAGGCTCTGCGACAGGGGCGGACGTTTTTCACGAGCGGCCCTCTGCTCGAGTTCAGGATCGACGGGAAGGTCCCAGGGGAAGAGATCCGACTTTCCTCAGGCGGGGGCACCGTGGCGCTGGAGGCACAAGTCAAGTCGATCGCGCCGCTGTCCCAGGTCGTCATTCATCGGAACGGCGCGCCATGGAAGCAGCTGGCCCTGCACGCGGACGCGAAGTCCGCCTCGCTGCGAACCAGCTTTCCGGTTACCGAGAGCGGATGGTATTCCCTGTATGCGGAAGGTCCGCGAACGGAGTACCTCGACACCAACTACGTCCAGGCGGCCACGAACGCGATCCGCGTTTATGTCGGCGACCAGCCAATCCGCAACAAAGACTCCGCCGAGTACTTCATGCGCTGGATCGACAAACTTCAGGCGATGGCCGAAGCCTGGCCGTGGTGGCGGAGCGACAAGGAGAAGGCTCACGTCTTCGCCCAGTTCCGTGAGGCGCGGCAGACTTATGCGAGATTTGCGGCCGAGGCGGGTGCTCGCAGGCATCGAGCGCCGGGGTATTCCGGCGCATCTGAAGTGAAGCAGCCGCGATGAAAGCGTGTCTGCCTGGCCTGACGATTCCGCGGTGGCTTTCGGGCGAGAACACCCGGAAAGTGTATCCGTCCGGAGATCGCCCGCGTGCGCTCGCGTTGATCGGCGACCGGTATCACAGCACCCCGCCCAGGCGCGGCGAGCCGGGCGGAACTCGAGTGTGACACCAGGCTTTCACGCGGTTGCGATACAGTAAACAGCCAAATGAATCGTCGAGATTTCGTTGCTCTTGCCGCGGCCGTGCCCTGCCCCGGGCCCGCGGTCGATCCGGCGAAGGTTCCGATTCGCCGCGCCGGCCGGGTTGAAATCGCTTTCAAATCGCCAGGACCGCAGCCGAACGGGATGCAGGCGACCAAAGACGGGTTGTGGATCATCGATCAGGGTCCGGGCAGCAAAGCGGCCCTGGTCGATTACGGAGGCAAGCTGCTCCACGAAACCGAAACGGAAACCGATCGTTCGAGCGGCATCACGTTCGACGGCGAGGCGCTGTGGATCGGCTCGACGTACAGCCGCGAAATCGTTCGCTGCGACGCGCGCACCGGCAAGGCGCTCGCGCGGCACTTTACGCCGGGAGCGGGCGTGATTTATCCGATGCTGGGCGATCCGCCCGCGCGTTCGAGTCCCGTTCCTCAACATCTGCGACAGCCTCGCCCGGCGGTGCCGCCGCAAGCCGCGCAGCAGGGCTCGCGTACGCTCGGGACCGGCGCGCACGGCCAGGAATGGCGCGACGGCAGGCTCTGGATCGCCGTGCCGCCGTCCCGTGAGGTTTACAGGATCGACCCGGTCAAATGGGTTGTCGAACGTAAATTTCCCGTGGCGGGGAATCGGCCACACGGCATCGGCTGGGAAGGCCGTTACCTGTGGGTGACCGATTCCAACCTCAACGCGTTTTTCAAGCATGACCCTGAGACGGGCGCGATGCTCGAGCGCATCCAGTTACTCGATACCGACCCGCTGCCGCACGGCATGACTGTCTGGAACGGCACCATGTGGTATTGCGATGATGTCGGCTTAATCTGCCGGTTCAAGCTATCGCGCGCTTAGTAAGCCATCTTTCTTTTTCTAAGTCAGCGCCTCGGCTATAATCAAGACCCCGCGTCAATGTCTCGCGTTCGCGAGGCAGAAGAAACCCGACGGAATCGACATGCGTCGCTGTACGCAGCCATACAGGAGGTCGGATGGCGCAGAGCGGCCAGGCGCGGGGAGCGCAGAGGCTGAACGGCCAGGTCATCGTCAGCGAACTGCTCCGCAACATGGAGTTGGGAGCGTTCGAGATGGCATACACTACGCTCCTCCCCTGCGTCTTCCACGTCTATCTGCATCCCGAGGATCACAACCGGCTCGCAGGCGTGTTCGAGCTGATCGCCGAGGATGCCAAACGCGCCCTCGGAGCGCGGGTCGCCGAACTGAATGCCGGGCCGCGCTCCCTCAGCCTGCGCCGGAGACCGCGCAAAGAGCACCGCATCGCGGCGCGGGACTGGACCATCCAGTTTTTCGCCGATACCGAGGACACCGTCCCTCCGGGCGATATCGAAATCCATTCCGAGCTGAGCGAAGCGCCACAGCCCGGCTTTCAGGGCGTGCGCACGACGCTGATCGATCGTGAGCCGTCGGTTACCGCCGTCCACAACCCGGCCCGCGCACCCGCCGCCGAGCGCATCTACGCGGAAATCCGGTACGAAGACGACAGCGGCAGCCAGGTCTTCCTCGTCACTCAGAACGAGGTACGCATCGGGCGAGGCGGCGATGAGGAGCCCATGGATCTCGCGCTCTACACCAACGACGAAGTCTCGCGCGAGCACGCACTGGTGCGGCGCGACGCCGCTACCGGGCGGTTCTTCATCGTGGACAAAAGCACGAACGGCACGTGGCTGAACGGCCGGAGGCTCAAGCGGGAACTCGCGCAGGAACTGCCGGACAGCGCCGAAATCGGAGTGGCGGAAGTGCTCACTCTCAACTTCCAGGTACGCCGATGACCGGCACGGCGACCGATCCCGGGCGGCGGCTGATCAACGAAGACCGCGTTTACGTCGACGCGGAGGCGGGCGTATTCCTTGTGGTCGATGGCCTCGGCGGGCATGCCGCCGGCGAGCGCGCCGCGCAAACCGCGGTCGAGGTGATCGCTCGCGAACTGCGGAGCCATAACGGCAGCCCGGAGCAGCGAATCCGCCACTCGATTGCGGCCGCCAACAACGAGATCTACCGCCTCAGCCAGCAGGAGCCGGAGTGCAACGGCATGGGATGCGTGCTCACCCTCGCAGTGCTTGGCGAGCACACGGTTACGGTCGGCCATGTGGGCGATTCGCGGATGTACCTGATCTGGAACGGCGCTGTGCGCAAGCTCACGTCTGACCACTCGCCCGTGGGTGAGCGTGAGGACCAGGGCGAGGTCACCGAGGCACAGGCGATGCTGGATCCGCGCAGGAACGAGATCTTCCGCGATGTCGGTTCCCAGCCGCACGATCCCGATGACAAGGACTTCGTCGAGGTGAAGGCGCTTCCGTTCCAGTCCTCGGCTGCCCTGCTCATGTGCACCGACGGGCTGAGCGATGCGCTGGCTTCGGCCGACATCGCCGCGATCGTCGAAACTTACGATGGAGACCCGGACCGCGTCGCGCGCGCGCTCGTCAACGAAGCGAAGGCGCGCGGAAGCGCGGACAACGTCAGCGTCATCTTTGTTCCCGGTCCGGAGTTCAATGGGGCGCAGGCGCGCGGCAGGCACGCGATCACCCGGATGCGACGCGGCCGCCGCCCGTGGAGACGCGCCGCGGGACGCTTGTTCTGGGTCGCGATCGGGATCGTCATCGGAGTGCTGCTGTGGTCGGTGGCGCAGAGGTTCGCGGTATGACGCCGGCCCGGCACTTCACACACTTCGGCAGGTACGAGATTGAACGCAAGCTCGGCCGGAGCCTGTGCGACGTGTATCTGGCCATCGACCCCGAAGCGAACCGGCGCGTCGTGCTGAAGATTATCGAGAAGTGCCGCGATCAGTTCACGCCGCTGGTTGTCGATGCCGAGCGCCGCGGGGCCATCATCCAGCAGCAGCTGCACGCGAGGGACCCCCGAATTCTCGAGATCTACGAATTCGGCGAGCAGAACGGCTGTTTTTTCGTCGCGATGCAGTACGCCGAGGGTATGAATCTCGCCGACCTGCTGCGCGAGAAGACCCGTCTCGATGGCGTAGTGACCGCACGGTATGCGGCCGAAGTCTGCAGCCAGCTCGCGTCGCTGCACGGCTTCGAAGCCGAGATCGACGGACGCAGGCAGGCGATCGTGCACGGCGACATCAAACCCGCGAATATCCAGATCGGAACGAACGGCGAGGTCTGGCTGCTCGATTTCGGCATCGCCAAGGCAATCACCGCCACGCGCAACCTCACGCACCATGACCTCGGGAGTCCGGCCTACTGCTCGCCCGAGCGCTTGCGGAACTCCCAGGTGAATCCGCACTCGGATCTCTGGGCGGTAGGTGTTTGCCTGTACGAGATGGTCGCGGGACTTCCGCCGTATCAGGCACAGACGACGCGCAAGCTCGAGAGCCTGATCCAGTCTCGCCGGCCCCCGCGCGCGCTGCCCGACAACTGCCCGCCGGGTATGCGCGCGATCATCCGCAAGGCGCTGGCTCCCGACAGCACACGCCGGTACCATTCCGCCGCCGCGCTGGAGGGCGACCTCCGGCACTTTCTCGCCGGACGGCTGACGGACGCCGAGCGGGAGAACCTTCCTGTCTGGGACGCGAACGCGACGGTCGAGAAGGCGCGCGAACAACCGAGACCGGTGGCTCGCGATGCACGCGCGGTGCTCATTGCGAGGTGCGTCGCCGCGTTTCACTCCGTGAAGTGGTCGTTGATCGCAGGCCTGCTCGCAGGCCTGTTCGTGTTCGTACCCGTAATGCAGGCGCTGCGCTTCTGGAAAGGAGCGGCGCCGCTGCGAACCGCGCGCGATTACGCCGTCTCGCCGGTGAGTGTGCTCGACTCCGACACGCAGTTGTACGGGCGTCTCGAACGCGAGTACCACTGGCTCGGCGGGCTGTCGCCAGCATCGCGCTTACGGGCACCCCTGCGCGCACGGCTGACCGCGTGTGGCGATCAGCTCGTGAACGCATATCTCAATCGGGCAATGTCGTCGATCGAGCAGTTCGACTGGAAACGAGCGCAGACGTGCTTCTCCCGCGCGCTGGCGCTGGATCCCGAGAACGGGCCTCTGAAAGGCAAGCTGAAGCTGGCGGAGGGCTATCTGGCAGCGGTCGAGAACCCCGCGTCGCCGAGCACTGCTTTCCGAAGCTTCGAAGAGGCCGCCGCACTGCTGCCGAACGCGCCCGACCCGCACCTCGGGCTGGCTCGTGTGTATCTCTACGGCCTCGGCAATCTGGGGCTCGCAGTGGCGGAGTTGCATACGGCCGAGCGGCTCGGGTATCGTCTCGGCCCGCGCGAGTGGGCCGCGCAGGGTGACGGATATCTCGTGCGAGCCGAGCAGGCGCTGGCTAATTTTCAGAAGGCCCGGTCCTCGGGCGAGCAGCAGCGGTGGTTTTCGCAGCTCCGCCGCGATCTGGACCGCGCTCGCGATCTGTACGAGCCGATCTCGGGTTTCGGAAACGTGAGCCGCAGCCTCGAACGCGTGCACGAGTGCCGGACGACGGCCGAGAGCATACAAGCGGAGCGCGAGCGCGTGCAGCTCGCCGCGTCGCGCCGATATGCCAGGTACAGGCGATGGCGGTAACGCGCAGTTGGGAGCGGCCCGGAACCGCGCTGGCCTCGCGTCCGGAAAAGCCGCCTGTGCCCCCGGAGCGGCGACGTGAGCGGCTGCTCCTGCTCGCCGCCTCCGTGCTGGCCGCGTGCGGGCTCGCTCTCGTGCTTCGGGCGAAGATTCCCGGTGAACCGGCTGGTGTGCTTCTGCTGCGGCGCGGCGTGAGCGCCGAGCAGATACGAGCCGTTGCAGGGCCGGAACATGCGGCAGCCATCGCGGCCGAGATCGAGAGCCGCGGCGGCCTGCCGAGTGTCGGTGTGCTCGCGAAGAGCGGGATCCCGGTGTCACGGGTGAAGCCGTTTCTCATCGTGCGAACGCGAACAGAATACGTGCGGCAGGCCGCGTACTGGCTGGCTCTTTATTTCGCTGCATTCTGGACAGTACACCTGCTTTGGCGATGGCGACGCTTTCGCGGCGACCCCTGGCTGCTGCCCGTTGTGCACGTCCTCACAGGCTTCGGCCTCGCGCTTGCGCTCACGCTGCGGGACCCGCTTCGCGACACGCTCGAGTTCTCGAAGTTTTCGTGGGGCGCCGCGCTCGGATGCGCGCTGCTGGTTCTGCCGCTGGTGCGCGGATGGGATCACCGGCGCTGGTCGGCATGGGTTTACACGCCCCTGCTCGCCGCGTTCGCTTTGCTGGTGCTGCTGCTGGTGCGCGGATCAGGGCCGGCGGGGAACAGCGCAAAGGTGAATCTCGGGCCCGTGCAGCCGATCGAGGCGATTAAAATCCTGCTCGTGTTTTTCGTGGCCGGTTATTTCGCGAGCAAGTGGGAATGGCTGCGCGAGCTGCGCGAGCGCCGCCTGCCGCGAGGTTTGCGGTGGCTCGATCTGCCGCGGTTCACGCAGGCACTGCCGGTGATGTGCGCCGTGGCGGCGGCACTTGTGCTGCTGTTCCTGCTGAAGGATCTGGGGCCCGCGCTGGTCGTTGGGTTTCTGTTCCTGGGCATGTACGCGGTCGCGCGCGGGCGCGCGGCGCTGGCGATCCTCGGACTCGTGCTCGTGATCGCGGGCGTGACGGTGGGGTACAAACTGGGCGCACCGGCGACGGTCGTGGGGCGCGTCGGCATGTGGCTGTCGCCCTGGAACAACGACGTTCGGGGCGGCGACCAGCTCGCGCACGCATTCTGGGCGCTCGCGACGGGCGGGCCGTTCGGGTCGGGCCCGGGCCGCGGCGATCCCGCTCTGATTCCGGCGGGGCACACCGATCTGGTGCTGCCGGCCATCGGCGAGGAGTGGGGCTTCTGCGGCGTTGTGGCGATCGGCCTGCTGTTCGGGCTGCTATGCGCGCGTGCTTTGCGCGCCGGCCTCG
>DASSSG010000536.1:0-2399 GCA_035708545.1 Bryobacteraceae bacterium
GTGAACACGCCGGGGAAATACCACCCCTGCATCTCTTCATCAAAAGTGAGGCCGATGCCGTCCGGCACGCGAGTTTCAAGGAACGGCCGCAGCAGCGTGTTTACCGGTATCTTTGTGTCTGTGGCTCGTGTAAGCGTGTAATAGAAGCCGAAGCGCCTGCGGTCTGGTTCGCCTTCGATGTGCAGCAGGCCAAGCGATGTGGCCGGCACAATAGCGGCCAGCGGCTCCGGGATTTCCATCACGTACTTACCAATCATCAGATCGGGCGCGATCTTACGGATCTCATCGTGGAACGGCGTGAAGTCCGTCAGCCGGAAGTGGTCGCTCAGCGCCTGCGGCATCACTAATCCTTCCATGAGGCCCAGCAGGTGATACCGCGCCTCGAGCCGCCCATCCGGCTTATTGTCGAACTCCAGGAATGCTATGTTCCCCGCGTGATTCGCATTCGAGATGGCTGCCATGCGCCAGACACCCTGCAGTTCGGGCGCGCGCGGCACCGACGCGCCGGCGTACAACTGCCGGTGATCGTCTACCGTCATGTGATCGAACCCGTACACGCGCGTCATCGGGAACGTGAACAATCGCACGCCGTTCGGGAACACGCCGGCATATACACGGCCGATCAGCAGGTTCTCGTTAATCACTTTGAATATGTCGTAGAAACCCTGCCACGGCGGATCGACGTACCTGAGCAGGATGTAGCGGCCCGGCTCCAGCGTGCCCTGTCGCTCGGCGATCGTAGTCTCCTCCAGTGTGTTGCGCGCGTTGATGCGGCCGTCGGTGTCGCTCGTGATTCCCGCAAGCTTCCCATCTGCCTCGAAGAACCGCTTCCTGAAACCCGTGAAGATCGTCGCCGACATGGCGTTCAGCACATGTCTGCGTGGGAAGAAACCCTTCCAGTACTTGTCGTTTCGAACCAGGCGGTCTTCGGTGTTGATCGAACGCTCGCCTGAGTTGACCATCCACGAGATCGGCTGTGTCTCCGTCCTCCGGAACACGCGTTCGAGTTCCGATTCCTTCCACTCGATTGCTTCCAGCGGATCCACGAGCGAGATCGGGACTGGCTGCACAGGCTCGGGATATGGAACACCGCGCAGCTCATCGATCTTCTTCTCCGCAATCCTTTCCGCCAGCGCGGAGATGGTCATCAACGGGTTCACCCCGAGCGCGGACGGGATCAGTGCACCGTCGGCGACAAACAGCCCGCGATGCACCGAGCCATCGTTCGAGAACACGCGGCCAAATTCGTCTACAGCGCCGTGCTGGTAATCCTCGCCAACCGGACAACCGCCGAGCGGGTGCGCCGTAAGCAGATGTCGCAAATTGAAAACTGCCCACATCGGGTTCTCGACAAACGTGGAGCCCTGCGCCCGGGCGTGGCGCCGGATTTCTTCATTGAGACGGCGGAACACCATCTGCCGGCCGGCGTCATCCCACTCGATGCGCATGCGTCCGTCCGGCTCGTGCCACGGCGTCTCGAACACCATCGATCCGCGCGCGTCGTCAAAACCCATGCAGAGGTAGATCATCGTGCGATTCAGCGCGCCGTCCTGCCGGTTCGGCGCTCGCGCGAGGTCGAGCAACACCCGCTGGCGCTCGGCGTCCTCGTCGCCGGTGTCGCTGTCCTCGCCCCGCAGCAGAGCGAAGACGGAACGTGCGGTCTCGACGTAGGCCCGCGGGAAACTCACGTCTTCGATTCCCATCCGCTGTTCGACCGCCGAACTGTTGTAGCGCACGATACCGACGATCGTGGGCCCCGGCGCCTGTGCCGCGTGCGGCGAGTCCGGATGATTGCCAAACCCGAGCACCTGCGTCGCGAAATCGCCGTTATAGGAGACGCCGAAGAAATCGCCGTTGCCGCCGAAGCCGGTGCCGAGCCGCGGCGAGACCCGCAGGCCGTGCACTTCGGAGCGCATGAGAATCTCAGTCGAGTTGATCGATCCGGCGGCGAGAATGACATTGTCGGCGGTAAGCGTGAACCGGTCGCTCAGCGTGGAGTTCCGGTAATGGCGTCCCTGAACCCGCCAGCCGCCGCCCGGCAGTTTTTCGACATATTCGACCTTTGTCTGCGTGAAAATCTCCGCCCCGCCGCGTTCCGCCATCGGCAGATAGTTCATGTAGAGCGTGTTCTTGGCGCTTACGTTGCAGCCGGTCACGCAATCGCCGCAATTGATGCACGGCTTCTGCTCGACGCCATACTGGTTGACACCGTCGATGGTGAAATTCACGGCAATGTTAAGGGGCTCGACGTTGCGTCCCAGCTCGCGCGCGCGGCGGTCGAGCGCATGCACCTTCGGCAGGTTCAGGGCCTCTGGGTGCGGCCGCGCATCGAGCACTCCGAATGCCCGGCGATAGTATGGCTCGAGCGTGTTGCGGGTGAGCGACGCCGGCCAGCCGGC
>DASSSG010000537.1:0-8228 GCA_035708545.1 Bryobacteraceae bacterium
GTACTCGGGCGGCGGCGCGGCAGCACGATTTCCGAGCACCGCCTGCACGGCGAAAGAAACCGATGCCAGCGCGAACGGGACCAGCCGCAACGGTCTGCGATCACCGTAGGTGAATTCATAGAGAAGCAGCACGGCGGGGACAGCTACGGCGAGCTCTTTGCACCGGTAGGCGAGCCAGAACGCAATGAAACTGAGCACCCACCGGCGCCGCGCGTACAGAATCACGCACGCGAGCGAAAACGTCGCGCACAGGACATCGAAGACGAACATCGGCCGCCAGTAGGCATCGAAAGCAGCGGGGTGAAAGAGGAACACAACGAGACCGCCCAGCGCCGCTGCCGGCGACAGTCCGAGCTGCCGGAACATCAGCCACACCAGCGCCGCGTTGATCAGGTGGAGAGCCTGCAGGGCCGCTGCCCAGAGTGGGAATTGCAGTCCCGCCGCCGCTTCCATGACGCGATAAAAGAAGTGCCCCACCGGCCTCAGGCTGTCTGGCGAGTACTCGAGGCTGACGACGGCCCTGGCATACTGGCTGGGCGGAATCGTCCACGTCCAGCCGAGCGTGTCGAGGTCGTCGTCCTGGAAGTAGCTGCGGTAGACTCCCCGGTTCACGATCAGGAACAGAACGGCGATGATTGCCAGCAGCGCCGGCACGGCCACCCTGCGGAGCGCGATCATTTGTAGCCGAACGCGCCGAGGGCGATGCCGAGCGTGCGCGTGTCGCTCTCAATGCTCAGGGCCGGCGACGTGCGGAACTCAACGAGAACCATGCCGGCAGGTTTCGGCGGGACGGGCCAGCGCGCCGTCTGCCAGCCGGATTTGATGAAATCATGCGTGCCGATCACCTCGCCGCCAGCTCGCACTTCGAGATGTACTTTTTTCAACCGCTCGATCTGCAGTTCCCCCAGGTTCGCGCTGACCTCGAAAGCCCGCGCGTTGTCCGGGCGGAACAGCCGCACGGTCGCGTGCGGTTGGGCCCAGCGGAAAGATTCCTCCGGAGCCGACCAGCCGGTTTCGAACTGCGACAGCCCGTTTTTTTCACGGACGCTGATGAACGATGCATCGGGGGCGTTCGGACTAAGCCGTGTGATCGCCAGCTGACGGTCCTCGGGTCTCCACGTGAGGATTACGACATCTTCCTGGGCGATGAGCTTTCGTCCTTCATCGGATTCGAGTGCGGCTACTTTGTATGCGTTGCCGCGCAGCAGGTAAGCGAGCGCTCCGGTCGGACCCCAGTGATGCATCGCGGCGGGGCGGCCGGCGGTGATGAACACTTTCGCGTCCGGGTGCTCTTTGAGATGTTGACTGAGCGCACCGACATACGCCCGGTTGTCATCCGCAACGATAAGCGCCGTTGTGCGGTATTTTCTTAGTTTGGCGTAGGTTGCCGGAGCCCAAACAAGCAGCATCGCCGCCGGGAGGACAACCCGTGACCAGCGCCAGCGGTCCGCCAGCATCGCCACCTGAACGGCCACGAATGCGAGCGGCACGTACAGATAGACGCTGAACAGCCGGCCGGGCAGAAACAACAGCGGAAGCGCGATCGCGAGGCCGCTCACGATGCCAAAGACCAGCCGCCGGTCACGCAAGAGCAACGGGCTGAGCAGCAGTGTCGCGCCGATGCCGAAATTGACAAACGCCCGATAAAAATAGAACGGCAGGGTGACTCGCAATGCATGCGAGGTCAGCCGAAACGTGTAGTCCGGGTAATTGGCGCGATTCTGCAGAAGCGCCTGCACGCCGAACAGGACTGACACAGCCAGGAACGGCAAGAGGCGTCTCCACTTGCGTTCGCCTCGGGTGTACTCCCACGCGAGGAGCACGGCCGGCAGCATGATCGCAAGCTCTTTCGATTTGAACGCGGCCCAGAAACACAGGAAACTCACTACCCAATGGCGCTTCGCATAAGCGAGGACGGAAGCAACCGAGAACATACCGCAGAGCACGTCAAACACGTACATCGAGCGCCAGTAAGCATCGAATGTCGCCGGGTGGAACGCAAAGAAGACGAGTCCTGCGAGCGCCGCCAGCGGCCCGACGCCGGCTTCTCGCAGCAGCAGCCACAGCAGCCCAGCCGTGACCGCGTGCAGGATCCAGAGCCCCAGCACCCACCATCGGTAATCCAGTCCCGCGACAGCCTCGAGCACCCGATAGAAAAAGTGGCCCACCGGCCGGAAGTTGTATTCCGACAACTTCGGGGTGACGAAGTGAGTCGCATAATCTCTCAGCGGCACAGCCCAGGTCCAGCCGAGCGTATCGAGATCGTCATCCTGAAAATAGCCACGGAGAGCGGACCGGTTACCGATCACGAACAGCACCAGCAATGCGACCAGCAGCACAAGGGAATGCAGCTTCCAGCGGCCTTCAATCGGCTGCGTCATAGTACTGTGTAAATAACCACACACCGCGAAACGCTGCGCCGCCTGGGCGCGTCATATGCTCTGCGTCTTCCGCCCATGAACATTCGTGAGATCCGCATCCTGGTAGCTGAAGACAACCCAGCTGACGTCTACCTGCTTCGTGAGGCCATGAGCCAGCAGCGGGACCCGGTTGAACTGGTCGTCGTCTCAGACGGCGAGGAAGCGCTGGAGTTCATCGATCGCACGGCCCGTCATGCCGACGCACCCATTCCGGATCTGTTCGTCCTCGACCTGAACCTGCCGAAGAGCGACGGCAGCGACATCCTGAAACGGATACGCGAGAAGCCGGAGTACGCCGGCGTGCCTGTCGTCATTCTCACGTCGTCGGACTCTCCGCGAGACCGCAACGTCATCTCGAACCTTGGCGTCGAGTCGTTCCTGACGAAGCCCTCCGACCTCGACGAATTTCTCGCGCTCGGGGACAAGCTGCTGCAGTTCATCCGACAGACTGCTTCTGAACCGAGCGCCGCAGCGAAGTAGCAGCGGCCACTCCCCCGCGCAGGAAATCGAAATCGCAGCCGCGGTCCGCCTGTGTGACGTGCTCGAGAAACAGCCGGCCGTACCCGCGGTCGTAGTGGGGAGCGGGGCGGCGGAATTCCGCCAGTCTGCGCGCGATTTCTTCGCCGGCTACCTGGAGCTCCAGCCTGCGTGACGGCACGTCCAGCGAAATCAGGTCGCCCGTCCGTACGGCGGCCAGCGGGCCGCCGATGGCCGATTCGGGCGTGACGTGCAGCACCACGGTCCCAAAACTCGTGCCGCTCATCCGTGCGTCCGATATGCGCACAATGTCCCGGATGCCGCGTTTCAGCAGAGCGCTCGGCACCGGAATCCAGCCCCACTCGGGGAAGCCGGGCGCGCCGATCGGACCGCCGTTCTTCATCACAAGCACGGTGTTCTCGTCGACCGGCAGGTCGTCTCGATCGAGGTCGGCGATCATCTGATCGTGGTCCTCAAAAACGTAAGCAGGCCCCGTGTGCCGCAGCAGATGCGGGCTCGCGGCACTCTGCTTGATGACGGCCCCGCCGGGACAGAGATTCCCCTTCAGAATCGCCAGGCCGCCCTCGGCCGCGAGCGGCGCATCGAGGGTGCGGATGACATCCCGATTGAAGCATTCGACTGCCGAAATGTTCTCCGCAATTGTGCGCCCTGTTACCGTCAGCGCCTGCCGGTGGAGCAGGGGCAGAATCTCCCGCATGACCGCCGGTATGCCGCCCGCGTGAAAGAAGTCCTCCATGAGGTACTCGCCGCTCGGCTTGACGTTCGCGATCAACGGCGTGCGTCGCGAAAGGCGGTCGAAATCATCCACAGTGAGCTCTATACCCAGCCGCCCCGCAATCGCGATCAGATGCACGATCGCATTGGTGGATCCGCCGAGGGCCATGCACACCCCGATAGCGTTCTCGAGCGCCTCGCGCGTGATGATCCGCGAGGGCCGCAGGTCCTCCCAGACCATCTCGACAATGCGTCGGCCCGTCGACTCCGCGATGGCGCGCCGCCGTGAGTCGGGCGCCGGAATGGCCGCGCAGCCCGGCAGTGTCATGCCCATGGCTTCGGCCAGGCCGGTCATGGTCGAAGCCGTGCCCATCACCATGCAATGGCCGGCGCTGCGTGCGATCGAGCCCTCGATCTCGCACAGCTGCTCGTCAGTCAGCGTGCCCGCGCGATACATGTCGAACAGGCGGCGGCCGTCGGTGCCCGACCCGAGCTTCTGATTGCGCCAGTTACCTGACAGCATCGGCCCGGTGGGCACCATGATGGCGGGGATGTCGGCGCTTGCCGCGCCCATGAGCTGCGCCGGGGTCGTTTTGTCGCACCCGCACAGCAGCACCACGCCGTCCAGCGGGTTCGCGCGGATCGACTCCTCCACGTCCATCGCCATCAGGTTGCGGAACAGCATCGTGGTGGGCTTCATGTAGACTTCGCCCAGCGAGATGGTCGGGAACTCGAGCGGCACGCCGCCGGCGATCCACACGCCGCGCTTGACGGCGTCGGCCACTTCGCGCAGATTCAGATTGCAGCTGTTCAGCTCGCTCCAGGAGTTGCAGATGCCGATGATCGGTTTGCCCTCGGAGAGCACGTCCGCGTTGAAGCCCTCCGAACGCAGATAGGTGCGCCGCGCGAAATTGTAGTATTCCGGGCCGAAAAACCAGTCCCGGCTACGTAGTTTGCGCGCGCTGTTCGCGCCGTTGTTCTCCATATTCTTCCGTTCCGGTCCCGTTCGCGGCGGCGGCATGCCGAACCACTGGCCGCGCAAAATCGAGCAGTTCCTGCTTCGGCACGCCCGGCTCGAAGCACCGCCGGCAGCGCGCCTCGTACATGCCGGCCGCGCCCACCACGATCAGCTCGTCGGATTCGACCAGGCGCTGCGTGTGCTTTGCGGGATTGCCGCAGCGCATGCAGATCGCCAGCGTTTTGGTGATCGACTCGGCGAGCGCGAGGAGTTCCGGTATCGGCGGGAACGGGCGGCCCATGTAGTCCGTGTCGAGCCCCGCGACGATCACCTGCTTACCCATATCGGCGAGCTGCGTCGCAACCTCGACGAGCCCGGCCCCGAGAAAGTTCGGCTCGTCGATCCCGATCACCTGCGTGCGGTAGTCGAGCCTCGACAGGATTTCGGACGCTCCGCCGATCACGTCGCAGTTCATGCGCATATCGCCGTGGGAGACGATCTCGTTATCGGAGTAGCGAACATCGATGGCCGGCTTGAAAACCTGCACGCGCTTGCGGGCGATCATGGCGCGCCGCAGGCGCCGGATCAGCTCCTCGCTTTTCCCGGAGAACATGGGGCCGCAGATCACTTCGATCCAGCCGACGTTGCCGAGGGCGAACTCCATTGGAAACTCGATGTTATCATCGGGCCCGTTGCTGCGCGGCCGCCGGATTGAACCCGAGATCCTCGACGACACGCCGCCCGATCAGTCGCGCGGCAGCCTCGGCGATCTCGTCCGCATCAACAGAGTTTTCGGCGGCCACGCGGTGCTGAAGCGAACGCTCAGCACCGTGCTTCGCGCCGGCGAGATGTTCACCATGCTTGACGTGGGCGCGGCGTCCGGTGATGTGGGCGCTCGCGTTCGCCGCTGGTATCCGCGCGCAACCGTTACCTCGCTCGACTATCGCGTTCACCACCTGGCCGGGGCGCTGCCTCCGCGTGTTTGCGCCGACGCATTCGTTTTGCCCTTCCGGCAGCGTTCGTTCGATATCGTGCACTGCTCGCTTTTTCTCCACCATTTCGAGGATGAGCGCATCATCGGGCTCCTGCGCAGCTTCGGCCGGGTCGCGCGCCGATTCGTGGCCGTCACCGACCTCGAGCGCCACCCGCTCGCCTACTACGCGGTCCCGCTGACGCGCTGGCTGTTTCGGTGGGATCCGATCACGCTGCACGATGCGCCAATATCCGTCGCCGCGGGCTTCCACGTGCCCGAGCTTCGCCGGCTCGCCGAGGCAGCCGGCGCGCGCGTGATCAGCATCCGCACGTATCGCCCGGCGTTTCGTGTCGCGCTGCTATATTCGGAGACGTGAGGCGAATCGTCATCATCCTGTTTCCGGTGGTGGCACTGCTGGGGCTGCTGATTTACCTGATCGCGCCGCTGCGCTTGTCCGCGCTTGTGCTCGCCGGCCGCAGCCCGCACTGTCCCTGGAACCGCGCCATCAAAGCCGAAGACAATCTGCGCTGGATGATTCACACCAAGAATCGTCTGCTCGGCGCCAGCAAGCTCGTCGAGAAGGACGGCAGGGGGTTTCAGCTTTGGGATACGCCGCAGGGTCCGTTCTGGGTGCCCGACGGCAATGAGTTCATGCTGCCGTGGAATCTCGCCGAAGAGGAGCGCCACGTGTATGGCGACGAGAAGCATTTCGTAAGGCCCGGCGATATCGTTCTCGACTGCGGCGCTAACCTCGGCATTTTTACCCGCGTGGCGCTGCGGGCCGGGGCCGCGAAGGTGATCGCGATCGAGCCTGCGCCTGAGAACCTCGAAGCGCTGCGCCGCAACCTGCGCGACGAAGTGGCAGCCGGCAAGGTGGTCATCTACCCAAAGGGCGTGTGGGACAAGGACGAGTGGCTCACGCTCAATCAGGACGCTGGAAACACCGCCGCCGACAGTTTTGTCCTGCACCCGCCTGGAGCGAAAACTTCGGCGGAGAAGTTCCCGCTGACCACCATCGACAAGATGGCCGCGGAGCTGAACCTGCCGCGCGTCGATTTCATCAAGATGGACATCGAGGGCGCCGAGCCGCGTGCGCTGAGTGGTGCTCGCGAGACGCTGGCTCGCTGGCAACCCCGGTTGTCGATTACGGTTTACCACCAGCCGAACGACCCCGTTGACGTGCCACGCGCCGCGCGCGAAGGCTGGCCCGGGTACCAGATCGAATGCGGCCCGTGCTCGCTGAGCAACGGCCGCATACATCCGGACATCTTCTATTTCCGGTGACGCGCAGTGTAGAGATCGTGGGCGGCGGGCCGGCCGGGGCAAGCGCGGCGATCTCTGCGCTGCAGCACGGTGCTCGCGTGACGATTTATGAGAAGTCGCGCCTGCCGCGGCACAAGGTTTGTGGCGAGTTCGTCTCGCCGGAGATCGTGCCTCTGCTCGATCGGCTCGGCGTGTCATGGGATGAGGCGGTCCCGGCGCGCATTCGCCGGATCGTGATTGCAGGCGGCAGTGCCTTGAAGTGCGCACGATTGCCCGAAGCTGCGTTCGGCCTGAGCCGCTGGGCGTTCGACGATCTGCTCTTCCGGTGCGCGCTGCGGCTGGGTGCCGTCCACGAACGCCAGCACATCTCTGAACCGCGAGCAGGCAGCGTGTGGGCCGCCGGAAGGCATGCCGCGCAGCCCCGAGGCGCACGTTTGTTCGGGTTCAAAGCGCACTTCACCGGCCCGACTGACGACGCCGTCGAGCTGTACTTCTTTCGCGGCTGTTACGTGGGAATCAGCACCGTCGAGAATGGCATCACCAACGTGTGCGGCCTCGGGCCCGAGGGTGCGGGCTTCGACACGGACGCACTGGTCGCGTCGTATGCTCCGCTTCGAGAGCGCCTGCGGCCGTTGCGCCGCAGCTTCGATTGGCTGCATACGGGACCGCTCGTGTTCGCTAACAGGCTTACCTCACCGGTGCCGTTCTATGCAGCGGGCGATGCCCTGTCGTTTGTGGATCCGTTCACCGGCTCGGGCCAGCTTGCGGCGGTACTGACCGGCATGCTGGCCGGCGAATGCGCGGCGCTCGATCTGGATACGAAGGCGTACCTGCGGCGGTGCCGAGCGGCGCTTGCACCCGCGTTCCGCTGGTCCTCAGCGCTGCGAAAGCTCGCGGGTTTGGCGTTTGCCGACGTTCTGCTGACGGCCGTTCCGGCTCGCGTGCTGTACCACCTGACGAGGCCGCATGTGGGCGCCGGGCGATGATCATCGCCACCTGGAACGTGAACTCGATTCGTAAGCGTCTGCCGCTGGTGCTCGAGTGGCTGTCGGAGCATCGTCCTGACGTCATGTGCCTGCAGGAGACGAAGGTTCCCGATGCGGGTTTCCCTGCTGAGGCGCTTCGGGCAGCCGGATACGAGGTCACATTCCGCGGCAGAACGGCCTATAACGGGATCGCGACACTCACGCGCGTTGCGCCCGAGCACGTGATGTTCGGGCTGCATGAAGGTTCCGACAACGAGGACGACCGCATCCTGCAGACTGTCGTGTGCGGCATCCCCATCGTCAACACGTACGTGCCGCAGGGCTACCGGATCAGTTCGGAAAGGTATGTCTTCAAACTCGAGTGGTTCCGGCGGATTCGTCACTATTTCGAGGAGCGGCTCGACCCCGGGAAACCT
>DASSSG010000538.1:0-6165 GCA_035708545.1 Bryobacteraceae bacterium
GCCTGTGATCTGGCCGTGGCATCGGAAGAGGCCTCCTTCGCCACGCCCGGCGTCCGCATCGGGATGTTCTGCACGACGCCCGCCGTCCCCCTCGTGCGGGCTATCGGACGGAAACGGGCGCTGCAGATGCTGCTCACCGGCGAGCCCATCGATGCACGTACCGCAGAAGCATGGGGTCTCGTCAATACCGTCGTGCCCGCCGGCCAGCTGAGAACCACGACCCTGGAGCTGTCACGCCAAATCGCGGAGGCGAGCGTCGACACCGTTACGACGGGGAAGCGGGCCTTCTACGACAACATCGATCTTCCGGAGACCCAGGCCTACGAAAACGCGAAGTATGTGATGACGGCGAGTGCCATGTGCCCCGATGCACAGGAGGGCATTACCGCATTTCTCGAGAAGCGCCGCCCGACCTGGAGTAAATGATGGTCCCGGCCGTGCGGTGCACAATCGCGTAGTCACCCAGATCGGCGAACCTGTCCGCCCTTAACGCCGGATTGTAAGGCCCGAGCCCGTCGGCAATGAACGTCGGAAGCGGCGGCATGGGCTGCGGAACCAGGCTTGGCCGCGAATCGGACAGATGACGGTCGGCGAGCACGCCCGTGAGCGGCTGCGAGTCCAGATATCTCGTCCCGGCCGGCAACCCCGAATAGATGAAAATGTCCGGCCGGTAGCCCCACACCAGCAATTCGTCCCCGGGCCTGGCATGCGTCCGGATCCACTCACCGGCGGCCTGGCTGTCCTGGTTCATTGCAATGTCCGGCCATGTCCGATCGCCTCGTGCGAGCTGCACGTATCGAGGTCCGAAACGGATCAGCGGGACCAGGAGCAGGGCGAGGAAACCCGCGCGCGCGAGCCGCGGCATGTTCGCGCAGCCTGCTGCCGCGAGCATTACGAGCGGCGGGAGCAGAATGAAGTAATAACGCGGGAAGAAGCGCACGCCTGGAAAGATTCCGAGGAGCGCGATGCCGGCCCACACCCAGAGACGCCGATCGCGTGTCCAAAAGGCGGCAAGTACGAGCGCGGCATGGAAACCCGCCCAGTTGCCGGTCCGCTTTATCGCCTCGAGAACCGGCCTCGCGATGAAGGTATCGCGCGCGTAGACTCCACCCCACACCCACACCTGTTCTATCCACTCACGCGGCAGGAGCGCGAACGCGAACAGGGGGCCCACTGCGAAGCCTGCCAGCACGCGCGGCCACTCACGCCAGGTCCACAGCAGACATGCCGCGAGCACAAATGCAGCTTTCGTATTCAGAAGCAGCCCCAGCCCGGCGATCAGGCCGCTCGCGAAAGCCTTGCCGCGATATGCGAACCATACAGCCGTGATATGCGGAAGCACCATCAGCAGATCGGGCGCGAGCGGAATCGCCGCCGAAGGGACGGCAAACGTCAGAAAGAAAGCGAGCAGCGCCGCAGCTGTCAACCCCAAAGCCCGCCCGCCCATCTGCCGGCCCAGCCGATAGGCCGCCCAACAGCAAAGCAGGACAAAGATCGCGCCCAGAATCCGCAGGCCCAGGCCGGGACGCGCAGCGATCAGTGTGTACACGAACGCGTACAGCGGCGGCTTGTCAAACCAGATATCCTGGTACAGAATCCTGCCGCGGAGTATCTCGGCAGCCGCGGCCATTCCATAAGCTTCCTCAACCCACAGGATCGAGATATGACAGAGCCGGGCGGCAAGCACCACGATCGCGATAACGGCGAACGTGGCCCGAAACATGGATGTGCTTTTAGTCGGCGGCTGCGGCGGTCCTTGTTATAAGGCGCTCGAGTACCTTGCGAAAATCCGCGCCGTATACCGGGTCCGCAAGCGCAAACTCGACAAATGTTTCGAAGTAGCTCGGAAAGTTCCCGATATCGTAGCGCTTCTCGCCGGCCGGCAGGCAGACCGCAAGGACGCGCTTGCCCTCTTCGCACATGAGTTGAATCGCGTCTGTGAGCTGGATCTCCCCGCGCGCATCGGGCTGCACGCGCCGAAGCAGGTCGAACAGCAGCGGTGAGAACACATACCGGCCGGCAATCGCGAGGTTACTCGGGGCTTCCTCCGGCTTTGGCTTTTCGACGAGGTTGAGGACCCGGAAGGCGCCGTTATCGGCGACATCCACCTGCACGATTCCGTAATGACTCGTCTGCTCGCGCGGCACCTCTTCCACCGCGACGATCGCGCTCGCGTGCCTGCTCTCGAAAATCTCGATCATGCGAGCCAGCGTCTGTGATTCGGCATGAAGGCCGAGGATTGAGTCGCCGAGCGCGACGACGAACGGCTGCTCGCCGGCAAAGTTCTCGCCGCACTGAATGGCATCACCGAGGCCGCGCGGGACGCTCTGGCGCGTGTAGAAGAAATGGGCCTGGCCGCGCGCAAACCCGATCTCCTCGAGCAGATCCTGCTTGTTCGTGGCGTTCAGCGCGCGCACCAGCTCGGGATCGCTGTCGAAATGATTCTCGATCGAAGTCTTGTTCCTGCTGGTCACGAACAGGATTTGCTCGATTCCGTTCGCGACGAGCTCTTCCGCCACGTACTGCACGATCGGCTTGCGCGCGACCGTCAGCATCTCTTTCGGCTGCGATTTGGTTGCGGGGAGCAGGCGTGTACCAAAACCCGCCACCGGAACGATGGCGCTGCGAATCACCATATCTATGCTATCCCAGAAACTTGAAGTTCACGGCTGAGTTACACGAGAGCGGCAAACGGCTCGATCACGTGCTGCAGGCAAGACTGACCGGGCCGAGCCGGTCACGGATTCAGCAGTGGATCAAAGCGCAGCGCGTGCGCGTGAACGGACACACCGCCAGAAGTTCGCACCTGGTGCGGGCAGGTGATGAGATCGACGTCGAACCGGTGGAGCCTCCGCCGCTCAGGGCCGTCCCCGAAGACATTCCCATCGCTGTCTTGTACTCCGATGAAGATCTGGTAGCCATCGACAAACCCGCCGGAATGGTCGTCCATGCCGGCGCCGGACGCCACTCCGGCACGCTGGTCAATGCGCTGCTGCATCATTTCCGTGCGCTGTCGGCGGTAGGCGGCGAGGACCGTCCTGGCATCGTGCACCGGCTCGACCGCGATACCAGCGGCGTGGTGCTGGTGGCGCGCACCGACGCGGCGCATCGCGCGTTGGCCCGGCAGTTTGCCGGCCGTGCGGTCGACAAAACGTACCTGGCCCTCGTGCAGGGAGTCCTGCGTCAGGAACACGGACACGTACGCTCGGCGATCACGCGCGATCCGGTTCGCCGGACCCGCATGACCACACGAGCGGAGCGCGGGCGCGCGGCCCACACCGAATATCGGGTGCTGCGGCGATTCGCCGGACACACGCTGCTCGAAGTCCGGATTCACACCGGGCGGACGCACCAGATTCGCGTTCACCTCGCCAGCATAGGCCACCCGGTGGCCGGCGACACTCTCTATGGTGCGGCTCGGACGCCGCACGGCCGTTTCTTCCTCCATGCGAAGCGCATTGCATTTACGAGCCCCACGACCGGCGAGCGCGTTATCGTCGAAGCTGGGCTGCCGCCGGAACTGGAGGCCTGGCTGCGCGAAATCGAAACGCCCAACCACCGCCTCTGAACATATAATTAAGGGAGGTTCCCCCGATGTTCAGGCTGTACCTCCTGCCGGCATTGCTCTGCGCCTCGCCGCTCGTTATCCCTGCCCAGCAACCCGCTCCGCACGCGGCGTCGAAGGTAGAGGAGCGAGCACAATCGCCGATTACCGTCGATGTCAATCGCGTGAACATGATGTTCACCGTAGCGGACAAGCGTGGCCGCTTCATTACGAATCTCGGCCGCGACGATATCGAGATCATTGAAGGCAAGCGCCCGCAGAATATCATCGAATTCGCGGCTGAATCCGATCTGCCGCTGCGGCTGGCAATCGTCATCGACACCAGCAACAGCATCCGCGAGCGCTTCCGCTTCCAGCAGGACGCCGCGGTCGAGTTCATCAAGAGCGCCATGAGACCCCAGGACAAGGCGGTGGTTATCGCCTTCGATACGGGGGCCGAACTCATTACTGACATGACCTCCGATACGGCAGCCCTCGAGCGCGGCATCCGCAATCTCCGTCCGGGTGGCGGGACCGCCCTGTATGAGGCAATCTATTTCGCCGCTCGCGACAAGCTGGCACAGGACCAGCCTCTGCACAAGTTCCGCCGCGCCATGGTCATCCTCAGCGATGGCGAGGACAATCAGAGCCGCTATACGCGCGAGCAGGCCCTGGAGATGACGCAAAAGGCCGATGCCGTCGTGTACACGATTTCAACGAATATCTCGCGCATCGAAACCGACGGCGACAAGATAATGAAGTACCTGGCGCGGGAGACCGGCGGGGTAGCGTTTTTCCCGTTTAAGGTGCAGGACCTGGCGCAGTCATTTGAGAACATCGCCAACGAGTTGCGGCACCAGTACAGCATCCTCTACCGCCCTGAGCCCGCGAAGAACGACGGCCTGTGGCACCCCGTCGACATTCGCGTTAAGAACCGGAAAGATCTCGTCGTCCGCGCTCGCAAGGGTTATTACGCCCCGCGCGGGTAGCGCCCGGCCTCGCTATAATCGAACTTCCCCCGAGAATACGACCGCAAAGGAATCTTCGCGCATGGATGACAAGGAACGCGCCCGTAACCTGAGCCTCACGCTGGGGCAGATCGAGAAACAGTTCGGCAAGGGCTCTATCCTCCGGCTGGGCAGCCGCGAGACCGTGGTGCCCGTCAGCGCCATTTCCTCCGGTTCGATCTCGCTCGACTACGCGCTCGGCGCCGGCGGCTTCCCGCGCGGCAGGATCAATGAGATTTTCGGCCCCGAGTCCTCGGGCAAGACGACCGTGGCGCTCCAGGTCGTGGCGGAGGCCCAGCGCAGCGGCGGCATGGCCGCGTTCATCGATGTCGAGCACGCGCTCGATCCGGGCTACGCGCGCAAGCTGGGTGTCGATGTCGACAACCTGCTTGTCTCCCAGCCCGACTACGCAGAGCAGGCGCTCGAAATCACGAGCGTGCTGATCAGCTCGGGTTCCATCGATGTGCTCGTCGTCGATTCCGTGGCCGCGCTGGTGCCGAAGGCCGAGCTCGATGGCGAGATGGGCGATACCTTTGTCGGCGTGCAGGCCAGGCTCATGTCGCAGGCGATGCGCAAGCTGACCGGCATCGTCTACAAATCAAATACCTGCCTTATCTTCATCAATCAGATTCGCGAAAAGATCGGCGTCATGTTCGGCAACCCGGAAACAACGAGTGGCGGGCGAGCGCTGAAATTTTACGCGTCCGTGCGTGCCGATATCCGGCGCATCGCCGCGATCAAGGACGGCGAGACAGTCATTGGCAGCCGCACCAAGGTCAAGGTCGTCAAAAACAAAGTCGCCGCGCCGTTCCGCGAGGCCGAGTTCGACATTCTTTACGGCGAGGGAATCTCGAAGGAAGGTGACCTGCTCGACCTGGGCGTGGCGCAGAACATCATCGAGAAGAGCGGCTCCTGGTTCAGCTATAAAGGCGAGCGCATCGGTCAGGGACGCGAAAACGCCCGCCAGTTCCTGAAAGAAAACACCGAGATTCGACGCGCCATCGACACCGAGCTGCGCAACACGCTCGGACTGAACAGAGCCGCCGAGGCGGCGGCAGCGCCGGAACCGGAGCCCGTGGCAACGCGCGCTGCGCGTCGCTGAGCCTTCGATTTTCACGCCCGAACTTGTCGGGCGCGCAGGTCGAACCGCGGGTGCTCTGTACCGGTTCATTCAGTTCTGACCGTCGACACGAACACATTCCGGCGCTCCCGGACATACCGGACCGAGTGTACGATATTCCGCCGTCATCGACGGCGAAGCTCGAGTACCGCGATCTGCCTCTGGACGCGATCTCCTGGATGCATCGCCGGCTTGGCGCGAAACCCAACGGATTACACACGGCTGAAGACGGACTTCTCCGGACGCCACTGACGCCTTTGCACAGAGGTCACGGGCTCCTTTGCACGAGCGGGCTCCTCAACGGGGTATTCGGTTCGGGTGCCGATCGGCATGTCGCGTATTGGGAGAGCGTCAAAGAGAACGTCATCAACTACACCCGATGAGTCGGTTGGTTCCCGGCGCTTTCGGGTGATCCATCCCTTTCACCCACTGTTCGGTCGTGAATTCGAAGTCTGGTACTTTCGCCACAACTGGGGAGACGAGCGGGTAAACTA
>DASSSG010000539.1:0-7586 GCA_035708545.1 Bryobacteraceae bacterium
CGACCAACTTTGTGGTCGTCGGATCGTAGACAGCGCCGCGCAGAATGTCGCGGCCGAGCGCATCCTTGCCAATCACTTCATTGGTCAGCAGGCGGCTGAAGTCACCCTGCCAGAACTCCGGCAGCGGGAGCGTCACAGTCGGCGAACCGCCGCCGCCGTATGCTTCCTTGTAGCGTTCGTACGCGACATAGAAGAACGACTTGTCACGGCCGTTATAGATCTTCGGTATGTAGATCGGCGCGCCGCCGGAGAACGCGTAATTATGACGGCGATCGAGCCGGCGCGGGCGGCCATAGAAGTTATTGGCGAAGGTATTGGCGTCCATCCACTCGTTGTGAATCTGCCCCATCGCGGAGCCGTGCAACTGGTTAGTGCCGGACTTCAGCACGAAATTGAACACACCGCCGCCGGTGCGTCCGAACTCAGCGCTCATACCGCTGGTCTGAATCTTGAACTCCTCGATGGCTTCCATCGAAGGGCTGGATTCGCCCAGATGGCCGCCAATGTAGATGGTCGCGTCGGCGCCGTCAAGGACAACCTCTTTGGCGAATGACGGGCTGCCGTTAATACGGCTCTCCCAGTTATTGCCGGCGACACCCGGTGTCAGCTTGTACGCGAAGTTCTCGGCGTAGCGGCCGCCGCCGAAGCCGAGCGGCAGATCGACCACCTGCCTCGTATTCAGCACCGTTCCTACCTCCGGCGTCTCGGTCTGCAGCAGCGGCGCCTCGGCCGTAACCTCGATGGATTCGCTGGTGGCGCCCACCTGCATCACAGCGTCGATACGCGTGACGGCTGCGATATTCAGCGTCACGCCCTCGCGGACATGCGCTTTGAATCCCGAAGACTCGAACGTCAGCCTGTAGGTGCCGATCGGCAGGTTGGGCACCCTGTACTGGCCAACCTCGTTGGTGACCGTTTCATAGGTGGCGTTGGTTTCCGTGTTTACGACGGTAACTTTGACATTCGGCACCAGCGAGCCGGACTGGTCAGTCACGGTGCCGGTAAAAGTTCCGCGGTCCTGCTGAGCCCACGTCACCAGCACGGTGGCGAGCAGAACCAGAAGCAGACGTTTCATAATCTCGACTCCCACTCCTTCGGGGCGTGGACCCCGGGTGCAATACCGGCTCGCGAGCGAGCCGCACAGCAGTTGCAGCATGAACGCACTTCGGCGCGGCGTCCTGCTGTAACCGCTTACAATTTGTTGCCATACTATCCCCATTTACAGCGCGTGTCAAACCCCGCCCATCTCGGATTTCGCTGGTATCCGCGGCCCACTCCCGATAGAATCAGGGACACCTGTGCGTGGTGGAAGCGCTCCCACAGATCGGCGGCGGCATGCTGAAGCAGCAACCCTCGAAGCGGTTGCCAGGAACGCAGGCGTTTCGACCGCGACCGTATCGCGCGTGCTTAACGATGCGAGCAACGTGGCCGAGGCGACGCGCCGCAGAGTGCTGCGGGCCGTTACCGAGCTGAAGTATCACCCGAACGTGCACGCTCGTACGCTCGCGCGAGGCCGCAGCCGCACCATGGGGATGATCGTCTCGAACCTCGAGAATCCCTTCTTCGTCGACATCTTCTGCAGTTTCGAAGCTGCGGCGGCCGAGCGCGGCTACTCCGTGACTGTGGAGCAGACGGGATACCAGCCAGCCCGCCTGGTCGCGAGCGTGCGAGCAATGCTCGGCCGGCGTCTCGCCGGCCTGGCGGCAATCGTGTCGGAAATGGAGCCGACGCTGATCGAGGAACTGACGGCTCGCGGTCTGCCGATCGTGTTCTTTGACGTCGGACGCCCGGCGCGCAATATCAGCATTGTCAGGGTGAACTACGAGGTCGCCATGCAGCGAACCATAGAATACCTGTACTCGCTCGGGCACCGGCGAATGGCCTTCATCGGCCACCACGCATCACTCGCTCCGCTCGAGGCGCGCCGCAGGACTTTCATTGCCACCATGGACCGCCACACGTCGGACGCGGCGTACACGATCATTGAGAGCACCGACGGCCCCGCCGGAGGCCGTGAAGCCGTCCGCCGCCTGCTCGCGACCGATTTCGGTGCGACCGCAATCGTTTGCGCGAATGATTTCATGGCCATCGGTGTCATGAAGGAGTTGCGCGCGCGCGGCTTGTCGGTCCCGTTGGATGTGTCGGTAACCGGATTCGATAACATTCAGCTTTCCGAGTACGCGAGCCCCGCTCTGACCACCGTTGATGTGCCGCGTACGCGGATCGGACAGCTTTGCTTCAACGCCCTGACAGGCCAGGACAGCCGCCTCGATCTCGGCGGGACTCTCACCATCGATCCTGAACTGTTGGTTCGCGAGTCAACCGGACAAGTGCCGCGCCGCGCAGCATCAGTTGTGGGATAGACTAGTGTGGTGTCTCGGATACCGGTTGCTGACGCGCACGGCTCGGAACCATTGATCTGAGCCGCGACCGTGAGCGGTTGCCAGTCATTACGCGGGACACCACACTAGCTTATCTATGCACACGCGAAGGCTCGCGTCGTTTCTGCTGGGCGCCTGGCTCGCAGGCAGCATCCTGCTGTCCTTCATCGTCGCGGGTCAGAATTTCGCGCAGGTCGACCGCATTCTGGAGACACCGCCGGGGCAGATCGGCAAGGACATCAATGACCTGGGAGAGGATGTTGCCCGGCAGATGTTCCGCTATCAGGCAGCCGAGACGAACCGGTTCCTGTTTCAGATCTGGGGCATCATCCAGCTCGGCATCGCGCTTGCGTTTCTGACCGCAGTCACGATCACCGCACACAGGAACAAGCTTCTGATGCTTGGCGGGTTGCTGATGCTGCTGATCACATGTCTCGAGACGCTGTACCTCGTACCCTCGATGACGGCGCTTGGCCGGCAGTTCGATTTTCTGCCACCTGCCGCGACATCGCCGGAGCGCGACACGCACCAGACGCTGCACGTGTGGTCGGAGATTCTCGAAGTAGTGAAGCTAATCGCGGGACTTGTTCTCGCGGGGCGGCTTCTGTTTGACCGGATGTCGTGGGGCGACCGTCTGCTGCCCGCCGGCGCCGCCCACACTCACCGGCGGCGCCGGCGGCGTAAGCGCACCTGGGACGGCAGTGTCGCCGAAGAAATCCAGGCGGTCGATCACGCCCACGACAGCCATGTCGATGGGTGATTCCGGACGGCCAACACTCGTCATTGCGCTGTAGCCCTCCATCGTAAGCAGTACGCGGTCCCCGGCGCCCGCGTCAACCGAGTCGAGCGCCACCACCGCGTTTCCGCGTTCGGTTCCATCCAGATTGAGGGGCTGGACGAGGAGCAGCTTGCGGCCTTCGTGGCTGCGGTGCTTCTGAGTCGCCACGAGGTCGCCGACGACGCGTCCGATCAGCATCGATTTCAGTCATGCGCCGGCTGGACGGCGACGTGCACGGTGTCCACGATCCCGACGACGGTCGCGTCGGTCGGGACTTCGGCTGGCAGGAAAGGAAAGCTGGATTCCCGGCCGCGGCACCAGTAGATCGTCTCGCCAGCCCCGGCGCCCGTACAGTCGGCGGCGACGATCGCCTTGCCTGCTGCCTCGAGCTTCAGGTTCAGCGGCTGAATGAGCAGCAGGCGCTGGCCGGAGAGGTTCGCATCCTTGTGCGTGGACCAGACGCAACCGATCACCTTCCCAAGCTGCACGCCAATCAGCTCCCGTTCAGATGTACGGTATCGACAATGCCGATGATGGCCGTGTCGACGGGACGTTCCTTACAGCCTTCCGCCATGCGCGCGGAACTGCCGGAGACAGCGATCACCAGTTCACGCGCGCCGGCGCCGACGGCGTCGACTGCGATCACGTAGCCGGAATCCGGGGTGCCTTCGGGAGATACCGGCCGCAGGATCAGCAGCTTCTTGCCTTCCAGTCGCGGGTCCTTGCGCGTGGCGACGACGGTACCGACGACGCGGGCGAGGATCATGACGTACTCATTTCGAGCGGGCAGCTTGTCCGGCTGCGTGGCCGTTGCAGACCGGCGCTGCTGCAGCCAGCCAGCCAGCCCGCAAACTTCATGAGACCAGCGTGCCGTCGCGAATACCGCTTGCTAACGCGCGCGGCTCGGAAGGGTCGTTTCCGTCCCGGATCCCGCTTGCTAACGCGCGCGGCTCGGAAGGCTCGTTTCTGAGCCGCGACTGTAAGGAAGCGGTTGTCAGGAATAACGCGGGACACCAGACTAGCGGCCGCCTGCCTGAGCCTGCTGGGCCTTGCCGATGGGCAGCACGTCTTCGAGCGTCGGGTGCGGACGCGGGATCACGTGCACCGCGATGAGTTCGCCGACCCGGCGCGCGGCTGCGGCGCCCGAGTCGGTCGCCGCCCGAACCGCCGCGACATCGCCGCGCATGAGCACGGTTACATAGCCGGACCCGATCTTCTCCCACCCGACGATGGTCACGTTCGCGGCCTTCACGGAGGCGTCAGCCGCCTCGATCATCGCCACGAGACCCCGGGTCTCGATCATTCCTAACGCTTCACCCATTCATCCTCCAGCGGCCAATTGCCAGCATCATCCCAGCCGCGCGCGAACCGCCTCGTCGATGAGCGCGATCAGCTCGCTGCGCGTTACCTCGATCTTTTCATCCCCTTCGCCGAACATGTCCTCGGCGACTACAGGGCAGCCCGGAGCGGCGGCCGAGCGCGTGCCCGCTCCGTATCGTGTGCGCGAATCGAACAGCTTCTGGACCTCGGTCCGCGGCAGCACGTTGGGCCCGCCGAGCAACTCGGCGACCAGCGTGATGCGGGCGAAGTGCTCGAGCGTTTCCATTTTGAAGTAAGCGCCGTAAACGTCCCCACCATAGCAGACCGCTCCGTGGTTCGCCATCAACAGCGCGTCATATTGCGGGATATACGGCAACATCGGATCGGTCAGCTCACTGGTGCCCGGAAGCCCGTAGCCGGCGAGCGGCACGCAGCCAAGATGGATTACCACTTCGGGCAGCAACGCGAGATTCAGGGAACGGCCGGCGGTCGCGAAGCCGGTAGCCACCGGCGGATGCGCGTGAACGACAGCTTTCACGTCGGGCCGCAGATTGTAGATCGTCGTGTGCATCGAGATCTCGCTCGTGCGCTCGCGCCTGCCCTCGATCTTGTTGCCCTGCGTGTCGCAGATGATGAGGTCGTCCTCATGCATCATGCCCTTGCTGATGCGCGTGGGCGTGGCGATGATCCGGTCCTCGGCGAAGCGTACGGAGATATTGCCGTCGTTTGCGGCCACCCAGCCCTTCTGGTACACGAGTCGGCCGACTTCGACAATCTGCTGTCGAATCTCCTTTTCGGACTGCGGCATTCGGAATACACGATTTTAACAGGAGCAAGGGATGCTCCCCGAACCCGCCGCTACAATGAAGGCCAGTGGAAAAACGCAGGATGTGCCCGAACTGCCGGGCCTTTGTAGACCGGAGCGATCACGTCTGCCCGTACTGTGACGCGAAGCTCGGACCGCGCGCGATCGACCGGCGCTCGCCGGCCCCGATCGCGGGGATCATTCCCGGCACGCAGTTCACCGCGGCCATGATTCTGCTGATCAACATCGGGCTCTACATCGTTACTGCCGTGTTCAGCATGAAGCTGCGCGACGGACGAATGGCCTTTGACATTCCGGGCCAGATTCTGGCCGCGTTCGGCGCGAAGTACACTCCCGCAATCGCTGCGGGCGAATGGTGGCGCCTGATCACCGCCGGGTTCCTTCACGGCGGGCTGCTCCACATCCTGATGAACTCGTGGGCGCTGTACGGGCTCGCGGGGCAGGTGGAGGAACTCTATGGGAGCGCGCGTTTCATCGTGTTCTATATCATCAGCACGATCTTCGGCTTTCTGGCGAGCACGTTCTGGAGCGGCGCGCTTTCTGTCGGCGCCTCGGCCGGTATATTCGGTCTGATCGGGGTCATGATCGCGTTTGGCATCCAGCACGACACTTCGTTGGGATCGGCCGTGCGGGCGCACTACACACAATGGGCCATCTACGGGCTGGTGATGGGATTGATGCCCGGCTTCCGGGTCGACAACGCCGCACATCTCGGCGGGCTGGCAGCGGGTTTTGCGATCGGCTGGCTCGCCGGACCGCCGAAGCTTTACGAGAGCTGGCGGGACACCTTCTGGAAGGCCGCCGCAGGTGTTTGCCTTGCCGTTACCGCGTTTTCGTTTCTGATGATGACGCTGCAACTGCTCGCGGTGACGCGGTGATGGCCGGCTCGACTTTGAGCAGCTTCAGAATCTCGGCGACATAGTTCTGAGTTTCAGAGTTCTTCGGCACGCCACCCTCTCGCTCGACGGCGAGGGGACCTGCATTGTAAGCGGCGAGCGCGAGCGACAGGTCACCGCCGAAACGCTCGAGCAGCGCCTTCAGGTAGCGCGTTCCGGCGTCGATATTCTGCTTCGGCTCGAACGGGTCGGCCACTCCATAATCGGAAGCCGTAACCGGCATGATCTGCATCAAACCCTGCGCTCCCTTCACCGACTCCGCACACGGTCGGCCGGCGGATTCTTTCTGAATTACCGCGCGGATGATTTGCGGCTTCACGCCGTGGCGCCTGGCACTGTCGTCGATGATCGGGTCGATTTCGCGGGCGGGCAACGGGTCGCAGTCGAGTACGGGCAAAGCGAGGGCAGGAGGCGTCGGCCAGGGAATCGTAAAGAAGCCGCCGTCGGGGATCTGCTCCGCAGTCCGGGCCTGCCGTCGGACGCTCGCTTTCTGCTTGTCGAGTGCGGGCTGCATGGCGGCACGGATCTTTTCGGCCGGATCATCAGCGGCCAGCAGAGCATTCCATGACAGCAACGCTATGGCGCAGCGTGGCGCGTTCACGATCTTTTGATCGGCAGTTGGCCTTGGTCTTGCATATATCAAGCGGGGCCTGAGCGATATGTCCTGGCACAGGAGCTTAAGGATTTATCCGACTCAGTAACGACTGGTTCCAGTACGACGTTCCGTGCTGTGCGAAACCACTGCTCGGTGCTGGTCGTTGACACTCCGCACACGTTGTGATACATCGACAAACAATAAATAACGCCACTGGTATTTCTGCGAACCGGGGCGTATCGAGGTAACGGGTAGATGAGCGACGGCGATGCCGGCTCGTGCTCGCGACGGGCCGAGGGCGGCGGCTGTTTCCCTGCGCACAGCATTTCTGTTTTCTTTCCCGCGCTTAATGATGCTCCTTCGCTGCCGAGGCTGATTTCGAGAACTATTGACGTGCTCGAACGCTGTGCGAGCGAGTACGAAGTCATCGTTGTGAACGACGGCAGCTCGGATGACACAGCTGATGTACTCACAAGGCTCGTGCATCAGCACGGGCCCCTGCTGCGAGTGATCACTCACGAGCGAAATCTCGGTTACGGCGCCGCGCTGCGCAGTGGATTTGCTGCTGCGACAAAGGAATGGGTGTTCTATACCGATGGCGATGGTCAATACGACCCGGCAGAGCTGGAATTGTTGCTCAAAGCCGCCGATGGGCAGACGGCGCTGGTCAACGGCTATAAGCGCGAACGCCATGACCCGCTCCATCGCATCGCAATCGGGTGGCTGTACAACAAATTCGCGCGTGCGCTGTTTCGCATCAGGATTCGGGATATCGATTGTGATTTCCGAC
>DASSSG010000540.1:0-9564 GCA_035708545.1 Bryobacteraceae bacterium
TACTGCATCTGACCATATGTCGAGTAATTCAAAAACAAAAAACTACGGAGGAAGCATTGAGAACAAGAGTTGGTGTGAGCCTTTTGGCTCTGCTGATCGTTTTCGGAGGTAATGCGTTCGCTGTCGTTTGTGGCATTCAGAACTGCTACTATCCCGCGTTCCCAACGCCACAAGCCACTGACAATGCATCAACGAACTGGAGTTTTGAACTGGGCGCAGACGGTGGCGCTCCGAATCTGTGGGCGCAGTTCAACACGCAGGTGAGCGCAACGGGCGGCACATTCTCACAAGCCACTGATCCGAGCCCGGCGAATCTGGCCTATAGTCGAATTTTTGCTGATGGCGGAGTGGCAGCGTACGTCACAACGTCGGCGTTGGCGGGTGCCATCTACGGCGCGACTGCGGCTATAGTCCTCAACCAGCCTGGATCGACTTTTGCATTCGAGCTGTTCCAGGGTGGGACGCCTCTGGCGACGGGTGCACCTCCCGGCGCAACACTTCTGGCCTCCACGACCACGGGGGCCGGTGCGACTTTCACGAACCTGGGAATCCAGGCAAGCACCGGTGCTACAGGCGGGCAGCCGATTTGGGTACGGATTCGTGGAACGGGGGGCGAGATCGGAGTTGACGCTGTTCTCGGCACCGAGCTACCGGTGGGTGGCGGCGCTATCCCGGAACCTTTCACCATGGGCCTGGTTGGGTCGGGCTTCCTGGGACTGGCGATGTTCCGGCGGATTCGCAGGTAATCAGCAGATACAGGTATAAATATGGCGGGCCGGGTTGTACCCGGCCCTTTTTCAGTCTGCTGGTCCAGCGCGGTTTACGCGTTAAAGGAGCTGCCGCACCCGCACGTCGATTTCACGTTCGGATTATTGAACTTGAAGCCGGAACCCTCGAGCGTCTCCACATAGTCGACTTCCGCCCCGTCCAGGTAGAACATGCTCGCCTGATCGACAAAGACCTTCAGGCCGTTGAACTGGTACGTTTTATCGAGCATGTTTGGGGTGTTCTCGAAGGCCATCGAATAGGTGAAGCCGGAACAGCCGCCGCCCACAACGGCGATCCGCAGACCTGCCGGCCTGGGATCCTGCATGGCCAGGATCTCCTGGACCTTCTCAACTGCCTTCTCTGTCAACTGAATCATGAAGCCTCCGGGGAGTGACGCTGGTGTGCCCTGCCTATTGTACCGGGATTGGGGACCGGTTGCACTGCTGCCAGGCAGGCCAGCTATTCATTGGATGTAGAGTCGCGTCACGCAGATGCGCGGCGGGCAGGGGCTGCTGGATCGATTCGAGGCTTTCCCCAACGCACCCCATCTGCTACCTTGGGGGCTGACCCTTGCGAGGCGCAACATACAGTAGACGCAGTATGTTGGAACCCACGGTTTCGGTGCCACGTCACGGGGTATATGAACAGCTTGAGCGGAGTCCTGCCGTTTCCGGCTTCCAGCAAAGAGCCTCGCGAACAGGTTCGGACCAGAACCAGAGTGGACCACCGCACTTCTGAGGAAGCCGACCTCGTCCGGCGTGTGCAGGCCCGGGACGAGATCGCTTTTCGCGAGATTGTCGAGCGCTATCAGAGCAAGGTCTTTTCGATCATCTACGGTATCCTGCGCAATCACAACGATGCGGAAGACATCGCGCAGCAGGTGTTCGCGAAAATCTACTTCTCGATCGCGAACTTCGACTTCAGAAGCTCGCTGTTGACCTGGATCTACAAGATTACTGTCAACGAGTGTTACGACTATCTCCGGAAGAAGCGGGTGCGGAAGCTCGTTTATGAGAGCGACTTCAGCGAAGAGGACTCGCTGTTGATGGAGAATTCAGAGCCGGCGTCGGACCATAAGCCGGCCGTTGACACGACGCTCGAACGGCGCGACTACCTGATGAAGCTGCTCTCGAAGGTATCCGAGGAGGATCGAATGCTCATCCTCCTGAAGGAAGTCGAAGGGCACTCGGTGGAGGAACTGGCCGAGATGACGGGCCTGAATGAGAATACAATTAAGGTCAAACTGTTCCGCACGCGGCAGAAACTGCTGAAGGCGGCGCAGCGCCTTGACCGGGGCAGAGGTCCGGTTGTTACCGGCTGATGCGCCGGGGTAAAGAAAGCGAACATCAGATTCGCTGGTCATAAAGGGATGTTTTGGGGAAGAATATGCATGAGCCTGTAATCGAGAGCCTCGAAGAGATTCTCCGCGGGGACGCTCCGGCGCCGAAGGCGGCCGCTCACATGAGCAGCTGCGAACTGTGCCGCCGCGAGGTCGCCGCCATGGCTGAACAAAGTGATCTGTTCCGGGCGTTGTGGACAGCAGACCCGGTTGAGCCGGCTCCGGGATTCTATGCGCGCGTAATCCATCGCGTTGAGACGCAGACTCGGCCATCCGTATGGAGCCTGTTCGGCGATTCCCTGTTCGCCCGCCGGCTGAGCTTCGCGTCAATGACGCTGCTGGTTCTGCTGGGCACGGTGCTGATGAGCTCGCCCGCGGGCAAGCCGGTGCTCGTCAACGCTCCGGAAACGATTATTGCCAATGACGATCAGTACCAGACCGTCAGCAATAATCCCGAGCGCGACCGGTCCACGGTTCTCGTCCAGCTGGCAACCTACGAAGAGTAGGCGATGGAGCGCGCTCCCTGGCGTAACGCGCGGATCGTGTCCACTCTTCTGCTGGTGTTTCTGTTCGGCGCCGCGGCTGGGGCGCTCACGGTTCGCATGGGCTTCCCTCCCGAACGGCATAAGACCGGACCCTACTGGACCGAAGGCGGCAAGGACCTTACGATCCAGAAGTTCAAGAAGGAACTCGATTTGACGCCCGCGCAGGCGGCCGAGATCGAGACCATCCTGGACGATTTTATGACCTATTACCAGACCCTCGAAGCACAGGTCAACGATGTCCGCGCCACCGGAAAGAAGCGCATTCTGCGCATCCTCAATGAGGACCAGAAGCAGAAGTTCGAGCGTATGTTGGCGCAAGCAAAGACCAGCCGCTGAGCCGTTTAGGGCTCGCCCAGGATGGCCCCCCACATTTTCATTGAATCCGGCCCCCATCGGTGATAAGCTTGTACCACGTGGATGATTTAGGATCCGGCACGGGCGCCGGGTTCGGCTACTTGCACCACGTAAAAAAATGCTAAAGGCGAATCGGTCTCCAAGAATTCTCCAACCCTGCGGCCTCACAGACGCAGGGTTTTTTCATGCCGGGCCGACTCGCTTGGAAGGAGACCCTCGTGAGCGCGTGCCCAACTACGGCCCCATCTCTACCCGTGCTTGCCAGTTCTGAAGGCGAACTGGTATCCGTCAGAATCAGTATCGAGCCCAGGCTGCTTGAAGAGACGCTCGAGGCGCTCGCCGAAGTGCCGTTTCCGGTGAACCCGGAGATCTGCCATGGCTGGCCTACGATCGTAGAGTTTCCGGCCTACCGGTCCCGCCTGGCGGAAGTCCGCGCCGTTTTGCAGCGCAATCGCATTCCGACCCGGACCGTGGAGGTCAGCCGCATGCTCGACACGATCCTGACGTGACGCGCAGGCAGGTCAGGTCTGGGTCGGGGCGTCTTGCGCCGCGCCGGGGTGACACCAGAGGGTGGCAAGCCTCAGCAACCCGCGGAAACACACGACCATGCGGCACCTGATTGGGCTCAAGACCGCCTGAACTGTCGTTCTGTCCCCGCAATTGCAGGAAGAACTAAGGTTTTCACCTTAGAAATCACTACGTACTTTGTGGGGTCATCCCCCGCACAAGACCCAGCCTGATTTCGGAAAAATCGTAGTACTCTGGGTGAGCAACGTACTGCGAAATCCATGAAGATCCGCATTGTTGTCGCTGACGACCACACGCTGGTCCGCAACGGCGTTTGCAAGCTCCTGAATGCCGAGCAGGACATGCAGGTAGTTGCGGAAGTCTCGAATGCAGGCGAGGCAATCGAACAATCGGCGCGCCTGCACCCGGATGTCGTGCTCATGGACGTATCAATGCCCGGCCTCAGCGCGTTTGAGGCCACGCGGCAGATCAAGCGCTGCGGCAGCGCAACCAGGATTCTGTTCCTAAGCATGTATGACGACGAGGATTACCTCGGAGAGGCCATGCAGTGCGGCGCGAGCGGTTATGTTCTGAAAGACACGCCCGCCCCACAGCTCATCAGCGCCGTACGAGACGTGGCCCGCGGCGGCACATTTCTCAGCGCGCGCATGCTGACGCAGCTCGTCGACGATTTTCGTTCACGTCGGCAGCGTGAAGAGGGCGTGTCGCGCGCGTCGACTCTCACCCCACGCGAACGTGACGTCCTGAAGTTCCTGGCCGAAGGACGGTCGGTTAAGGAGATCGCAGCCGAGCTCGCGCTCAGCGTCAAGACGGTGGAAGCGCACAAGTTCAACCTGATGCGCAAGCTGGGCATTCACAACAAGACCCAGCTCGTGCACTACGCGATCCAGAAGAAAATCATCAAGGTGAACTCGGCCACCCCGAACGAGGCTGAGGTCGCCTGAGCGTCACGCGATCGAACCTCTGACCGCCTGCTGCCAGGGATAGCGGCGGCGGCGCGGGTGTTTGATCGCGACCGGGATGGGCATTGCCAGAGGGCTCACGCGCGCGCCAGGCAGAATGATGCCCGTCAGGTTCAGCGGGTCCGCCGTGGGTATATCAGTCGTCTCGGCAGTGGCGCCGGCGCGGCGGATCGCCCGCAACACTTCGAGAGCTTCCGGCCGGGCAAACTGCTCGCCAGTGAAGCCCGCGACGAAGCGCCCCCCGCGGATCTGGCCGCGCGCTTCCATTCTTCGCAGTACCGGCAGCAGATCCCGCCACGGCGGAGCTCCCGCCTCGCGGGCGAGCAGATCGCGAAGCAGCACGCCCCAGCGCAACAGCAGTTGTTCAGCCCACTTTTCGACCCGATCCGCCGCGCCGACCGGAGCGCGCGGCACCAGCGCCCACCGCCCCGCCGACTGCCGGGGGCGCGCCTGCCTGCCGCGACCCTCGCCGCGGCGCCGTTTGGGATCGATTAATGCGCGCAGGTTCTCGAACCCGTCGGCAGTCACCAGACCCGCCGCCACGAGTTCCCATAGCGCATCTTCGACTTCGCTCGACAGCCGCCGCGTGAGACGCACGAGATCTCCGAAGAACAGGGCACGTTCCTTCTCGAGCGCGGCGAAGACCTCCCGCGCGGCCGACGACAGCACCTGCGAACCGGCTCCCACCGCTTGCCCGCCCCAAAGCCAGTCGGCATCCTGGCGCAGCAGCAGCGCGATGGGCGCGACCCGGGTCGCGCGGATTCGTCTGCCTTCGCCATCCTCGAGCGCGGGATGCGGCGACACGCGCGCCCACATCACCTCGCCCGAAAGGCAGAGCTCGTCGAGCAGCTCCGGTTCATAGTTCGCGATCCGCCGCGGCAGCACCTGCGATTCCCACGCTGCTGCCGGCAGCTCATAGCCCTGCAACCGGCGCACGACTTCGAAGACCCCGTCGGCGCCGTGCAATTGCGACCCGGGCGCGAGGTGCTGCCAGCGGGTGAGGAACCCGTGGAACTGGAGCGCCGTGACCGGCTCGATCTCGCGCCGAAGGCGGCCGAGCGTGGTGCGGTGAATACGAGCCAGCACGCGGCGGTTGCACCACTCGATCTCCACCTCGGCCTGCGGTTGCGTGTACCTCCCGCGCAGCACCTGCCCTTCGGCTTCGAGCTGCGCGAGTGCGCTGTCGACCTCGGCCACAGGAAACGCAAGCTTGTCCGCGAGTCCGGATACTGTTTGCGGACCCGTCGATTCCATCCAGCCGCGCAGCACCGCCACGGCGCCTCCCGCGCTCTCGCGCTTTTCGGTTGCCGTCCAGAACGGCCGCCCGTTTCTTATCAGCACGAATGCGCGGCCGCTGGCGGCCAGCTCGTCATAAAACCCGGACCACTCGGGAACCGGCGGAAGCGTTATAAGCGTCAGCAGGGCATCGTGCAGTTCGTCGGCATCGCGGACCTCCGGCCAGCTCTCGGCAGCCACCTGCGCGATCGCCGCAGGATCGAGCACGCCCGTGCCGTCCGTCGCGTCCGCTCGCAGGGTGCGGCGAAGCTGCACGGCGCGGGCACGGCGCTCTTCGAGCGGAGCGTCGTCGAGATAAGCGTACGGGTTCGCGTTCAGGATCTCGTGGCAGAAGAGGGAGGGTTCGGGCGTATCGAGAGTGACCGTGCGGATCGCGCCCGAATCTATGCCGCGCAGCAAGGCCTCGAGCGCCGTCACGTCCATCGCTTCATGCAGACAGTTCGCGATAGTCTCGTTCACCAGCGGATGGTCGGGAATTGAGATCGGCCCGCTGAGGTTTTCCGCGCATGCGACCTGCTCGGGAAATACAGCCGCCAGAAGATCATCCGCGCGCATTCTCTGGATGGGCGCGGGCACCTTCGTGCCTCCCCGGAAGCGAAGGATCGCAAGAGCTCGCGTTGCATTCCAGCGCCAGCGCGCGCCGAACATAGGCGCATCGAGCAGGGCCTGAGTCAGCACGTCCCGCACGGTTTCGGCGCTCAGGAACTCGAAGACCAGCTCCAGCGGGAACGCATGCCGGTCGCTCAGCGAGATGACGATGCCGTTATCCGTAGCTGCTGCCTGCAGCTCGAAGTTGAACGTGCGGCAGAATCGTTTGCGCAACGCGAGACCCCAGGCACGATTCACGCGCGAACCGAACGGCGCGTGCAGCACGAGCTGCATGCCGCCGGCCTCATCGAAAAATCTCTCCGCCACGACCGTGTCGGCCGCAGGCAGCGCGCCGAGCGCGGCGGTGCCGGCACGCACGTAGGCCATCGCCTGCCTGGCGCCCGGCTCATCGAGACCGCACTCAGCCCGCAGCCATTCTTCCCCGCCCGGCTCGAGCATTCTCCGGCGCACCCGCGAAACCGTGGCCGACAGCTCCGCCGAGCGTCCCGGCGCCTCCCCCAGCCAGAACGGAATCGACGGCGGCGCGCCGTGCGCATCTTCCACGAAAACGCGACCCTGCATCACGTGCCGGATTCGCCACGAGTGCGTGCCGAGCAGAAACACGTCGCCCGTGAGGCTCTCCATCGCGAAATCCTCGTCGAGCGTGCCCACGTTCCTGCCCTCCGGCTCGGCGATGACCGCGTATGCGGCGCTCTCGGGAATCGCTCCGCCCGACGTGATCGCGGCCAGCCGCGCGCCCCGGCGGCCGCGCACACGCCCGTTCACCTGATCGCGGTGGAGCATTGCCCCGCTGCGCCCGCGCGAGGTCGCAATTCCTTCCGACAGCATCTCGATCACGGCATCGAAGCTGCTCCGCTCGAGCTTGCGATAAGGGTACGCGCTCCGCGTCAGCGCGTACAGATCATCCTCCCGCCAGGCCTCCGCGGCCGTTTCCGCGACGATCTGCTGGGCCAGGATATCGAGCGCGTTCTCCGGTATCTCGATCCGCTCCAGCTCGCCCGAGCGGATCGCGTGGATCAGCGCCGCGCACTCGATCAGCTCATCGCGGCTGGTGGGCAGGAACAGCCCCCGGGGTTTGGCGCCGACCCAGTGCCCCGAGCGTCCCACGCGCTGGAGCGCGACTGCTATCGATCTGGTCGAGCCGATCTGGATGACCAGATCGACGCTGCCGATGTCAATTCCGAGCTCGAGCGAAGCGGTTGCGACCACGGCCCGCAGCTCGCCCGCTTTCAGCCGCGCTTCGGCGTCCAGCCGCAGGGAGCGCGACAAGCTGCCGTGATGCGGCAGTACCACGTTTTCGCCGAGCCTCTCGCCGAGCGCATGCGCCACGCGCTCGGAGAGTCGCCGAGTGTTGACGAACACGAGGGTTGTGCGATGCGCCGCGATGTGCCGCGCGATGCGATCGTAGATTTCGGCCCACATCTCGCTCGTGGCAACGGCGCCGAGTTCGTCATTCGGCACTTCGATCGAGAGAGCCATCTCGCGCCTGTGTCCGACATCGACCACGGCCGATCCCGGCGAAAGATAATCAGCCACATCCGCGAGCGGCCGGACCGTCGCCGACAAGCCGATGCGCTGCGCCTTGCTGCCGGCGGCGGTCCGCGTGACCGCGTCCAGCCGCGCCAGGGTGAGCGCGAGATGCGAACCGCGCTTGTCGTCGGCGATCGCGTGAATCTCGTCGACAATGACGGTGCGAGCAGTGCCGAGCATCGCGCGTGACCTGTCTGCGGTGAGCAGGATAAACAACGATTCCGGCGTTGTGACGAGAATGTGCGGCGCCTGCCGCCGCATCTGCTGCCGCTCCCACGCGGGCGTATCGCCGGTGCGAACGGCCGCCCGAATCTGCGCGAGGGCTATACCTTTCTGTTCGGCGAGGGCGGCGATCTCAGCGAGCGGCACCTCGAGGTTCCGATGAACATCGTTCGAGAGCGCCTTCAGTGGCGAGACGTAAACCACCTGGATCTCATCCGCCAGTTCGCCGATGCGCGCCGCGCGCACCAGCCGATCGATACAGATCAGGAAAGCCGCGAGTGTTTTTCCGGACCCGGTCGGCGCCGAAATGAGCACATCGCGGCCGGCCGCGATCTCTCGCCAGCCACGCAGCTGCGGTTCTGTCGCGCCTTTGAAGCGCGCGGCAAACCACTCGGCGACCAGGGGATCGAACTGCGAAAGGAGCATAAAACGGAAGACAGGCGCGCTGGCGGCAGCTCCCTCCATTATCGCGAACGCGGTGACGCTTTGCCCTTACAATTCGGATATGCGCCTGCTGGCGATGCTTCTGCTGCCGCTCGGATTCGGACTTGCCCAGACCGCGACGCAAACGGAACCCGCCGATGCTGCTGCGAAACTCCGCGCCGATTTCGAGCGCCAGCAACGCGTCCTGAGCGACTGGCCGAATCTCGCGCGCTATCGAGAGGAGAACGCGAAGCTCGCCCGACCGGCAGCCGGCGAACATCGCGTCGTGTTCATGGGCGACTCGATCACCGACGCGTGGGGCCGGCGGTACGGCAAACTTCCGGGCGCGGGTTCAGTGAACCGCGGCATCAGCGGCCAGACGACTTCGCAGATGCTGATCCGCTTCCGTCCCGACGTCATCGCCTTGCGCCCCGAAGTTGTCGTCATTCTCGCCGGCACCAACGACATTGCGGGCAACACCGGCCCCACGACGCTCGAAGCGATCGAGGACAATCTGATGTCAATGGCCGAGCTGGCGAAAGCCAACGGCATCCGCCTCGTGCTGGCGTCGGTGCTGCCGGTATGTGATTCGGTGCGTCCCCAGACCGCTCGGCGGCCACCGGAGAAGATCCGCGCTCTGAATACGTGGATTCGCGACTACGCGGCGCGCACCGGCGCCGTGTATCTGGACTACTACTCAGCCATGATCGGCCCGGATGGGCTGCTCAAAACCGAACTGACGTACGACTGCCTGCATCCGAATGATGCGGGGTACGCAGTGATGGCGCCGCTTGCGGACAAAGCTGTGGCCCAGCCCCTCGGCGCCCAGGGCGCGCTTAGACGGCCTGTCGAATGAAATGATCGAGGGCGGTCCAGTCACGGCCGCCCTCACCTGGGACGTCTGGTTAGTCGTCTTTGTTCTTGCCCTTGCCGTGACCGCGTCCGGGATTCGAGGCGGGCGGCCCCTGGCCCTTCCGGCCGCGTCCGA
>DASSSG010000541.1:0-8821 GCA_035708545.1 Bryobacteraceae bacterium
CTGGTGGATCAAGGACGGAATCGATGGCCGGCGTATCGAAGCACAGGGCTTTTGCTCTCTGCTCGATCCGCTCGGCGCATTCAGCTGGACGCAGGATCACGGTGACAGCAACGTTCTCGAGAAGGACTTCGTCGAGACGGCGAATTACACGGAAAAGGTCGATCAGGTCGACGCGGTGATGATGTCGTCGCACGGCAATCCCAGCGGTTTCTCCACATGGGACGGCAGTGTCACGACCTCGGACACGGTCCGTTTCGGCAAGAACGATCTCGAAATCTTCGCGACCCATGCCTGTGCTCTGCTCGAGCACACCAACACCAACTCGGTCGGGCGCTGGATCAGCGCCTTTGATCGGCTGCATTACATGTTCGGGTTCCACAACAGCTCGTACAGCGGAGGCGGCCAGGATTTGCGCGGCGCATACTTTGCAATGTACGCCGCGTATCTTCATTACGTGTTCGGCAGCCTGTTCGGCACGTACACGCTGCGCGATGCCTGGCGTCTTGCCAACACCGCGGTCGAGGGATCGAACGTGCAGTGGGCGTACCTGCGCGCGACCGGGACAACATCGACCGGCGCCTCCGCCGATACCTATAACGAGACGCTTCGCGAACCCGAACCGAACGATCCGACGCACAACCGCTCGTTCTGGACGGCGAGAGGATCGTGCTGACCGGGAAAGGAGCCAATTCAATGCCACTCAGACCTGAAGATCTCGATTTTCGCGCCAAACTCCCGGACATACCGTCGAGCATCGACGTGCTGGAAACCACCACGCCGTCCTATGAGGAACGCAAACCTGCGATCTCGCTCTTCAGCGAACGCCTGCAACTTGGCGACCTCAGGCGAGCAGAACTCCCATTCGGTCCCGTGTTCGCCGGCCCACGCGGCGAGGTGCACTATTTCGCTGCCAGCGGATCGCTCTTCATCCGGAGCGCCGCGATCAGCGGTCAGTTCAAGAGCGAAGAGCGGCCCTGGAGAACGCTGGAGAGAACGCAGGCCGGGGATGAAACGTTGTACGTCCTTCCGCCGGCCGAGTCCGAGCGGCTCGCGAGCGAAGCGTATGCGATGCTCGGCGAAGGCCGTCTGCTCACGGAGAACATCGCCACTGCCGCCGTCGAGCTGGATCAATGGGCGCAGCTCTCTGCCGATGGCAAGGTGATGGGTTCGGGCGGCGGGACCGCCACCGTGAAGTTCCCTTACTTCGTCGACGGCATGCCTGTGGCGGGCGGCGGCGCCAAGTCGCTCGTCTATGCTGAACCAGTCAGCGGCCAACCGGTCATTTCAGGCCTGTTCCATGCCTGGCGGCCCGTCGGCTCGAGATCGACGATCAGCCTCGGCAGTATCGAATCTGTGCTCGCCGCCAGCCTGCTCAGCGATCCCGAGCTGATCCTCTGCGCCCGCCGTGGCGAACGCGTACGGATCAACCATCTGAGCCTTTGTTATCTTGCGCTGCCCGCGTTCACAGCCCAGCGCCATCTGTTCCCCGCGTTACAAGTAGAGGCATCGTACGTCCGGGCAAAAGACAATTTCGAGATGCGGTTTGCGAAATACGTGCCCGCGGCCACTACAAGACAATACGCAAGTGCAGGCGTATTCGCGCATTATCTGCACAGTCCCACCGAAGATCGCGCCGCCTCCGCGGTCGGCTGAATCTCTCGAAGCCAGGCAGGGGGCAGCAGCCTGGACACTATATCCTGGGGCTGCTGCTCGCTACCTACAAAATTCAGGGTCCTACCTGCTTTACAAACGCTGGCTGGGGGAATAATATACGTACATCCCCCGAGCCGAAAGGGCGGCGAGCAGCTGCATGGGCACTATCGGATGCGCTATCCTGAGGAAGCCCCTGGTTGTTCCCGCTTACCTGCCTTTCGTGACCAGACACGCGAACGGAAGAGGCAAGCTGTGCTCAAGCTTAAACGGGTAGAACTCCAGGGATTCAAATCGTTCTGCGATCGCTCCGAGATGCGCTTTCACGGCGCCGGCGTCGCGGCCATTGTCGGCCCCAACGGTTGCGGCAAATCGAACCTGAGCGACGCGATCAGTTGGGTCCTCGGCGAGCAGTCGGCGCGCAGCCTGCGCGGCAGCCGCATGGAGGACGTGATCTTCGCCGGCACCCGCGAGCGCAAGCCCGTCAGCATGGCGTCGGTCACCATGACCCTGGTCGACCCACAGGTCCACATCGAACTCCCGGCGCTCGAGGGAGCCGTGGGAGCGAACGGCCACGGCCACTCAAACGGTCACACGAATGGCCACGCGCACGGCAACGGCAACCTCCACATCCCCACGAACGGGCACGGCAAACCCGAGGAGATCACAATCACGCGCCGCCTTTTTCGCAACGGCGACAGCGAGTACCTGATCAACGGCCGCACGGCCCGGCTGCGCGACATCCAGGACATCTTCATGGGCACCGGCCTCGGCCCGGAAAGCTACGCCATTATCGAGCAGGGCCGCATCGGCCAAATCCTCAGCACACGGCCGCAGGACCGCCGAGCGGTTATCGAGGAAGCCGCCGGCATCACCCGCTTCAAAACGAAGAAGCGCCTCGCCGAAGCCAGGCTGGAAGGCGCGAAACAAAACCTGACCCGTGTGTTTGACATCCTCGAGGAGGTCAGCCGGCAGCTCAATTCGCTGAAGCGCCAGGCATCAAAGGCCCGCCGCTACGGCGAGCTAAGGACGGAGATGACCGTGCAGCTCCGTCGTGCGCTTGCCGGCCGCTTCCGGACCGGGGAACGCGATGCCACGAAGACCGCCCTCGACCTCAACGCCGCCAGGGCGGCGCTGGACGAGCTCAACGCGCGCGTGGCCGAACGGGAAGTCGAGCAGGCGCGCATCCAGGAGAGCACCCGCCGCACCGAGGACGAGCTCACCGAATCGCGCCGCCAGCTCTCGGAGCTTCGCCTCGAGGCCGAGCGCACGCGCGGCCGCCTGCAAAACCAGGCCAACCAGATCGGCGCCATCGAACAGCGCCTCAGCTCCGGCGGAGCCGAATCGCTAGAACTTGACGCTCGCGCGGGCCACCTCGACGGCGAACTCGGCGCGCACACACAACGTCTTTCGGAACTCGAGCGTCAGACCGGCGAGGCGCGCCAGGCACTCGGCGTCAAGAGCGCCCAACGCGACCAGCTCCAGACCGAGGTGCGCGAGCGCGAGCGCGGCATCGAGGCCGCGCGCCAGCAGGTGCTGCGGCTGCTCGGGGAAGCGTCATCGCTCAGGAACGAGCTTGCGCAGATCGATCAATATCTTGTGAGCGTCGACCGCGACACCGCGCGCATCACGCGCGACGAGGAGACCGCCGGCGCCGATCTCGAACGGCTCACGGCAGCGAAGGACCAGCTTTCGGCCCGGCAATCCGAGCGCCAGCTGGAGCTGCAATCCATCGCGGAGCAGCGTCGTCATATCGAATCGGAGCTGGCAACGCGCCGCGAGAGTGCCGCCGAGGCGCACCGCAGCCTCGAGCAGCTTCGTAATGAAGCTTCGCGCCTGAAGGCGCGCAAGGACTCGCTTGAAGAAATCCTCTCCCACCGCGCGTATACGACCGAATCTGTCAAGCGTCTCTTTACGGCCATCGAGCACGGGCGCGCGCACGACCTCAAACCCGCGGGTGTCCTCGCTGACTTCGTCGAGGTCGAGCCCGCGTATGAGAAAGCCACCGAAGAGTTCCTGCACGACGAGCTCGAGTACGTTGTTGTCAAGGACTGGACTCAGGCTCACAGCGGCATCGATCTCATGCGCGCCGATGTCGACGGCCGCGCCACGTTCCTCGTGCATCCCGAAGCCGGTGACGCACAGGGGCCGCGGCCCACATGCGAAGCAGCGATCGGTCCCGACAGCGGCATCGTCGGCCGCCTCAGCGATTTCCTGCGCATGACCAACGGTCTGACGCATGCCCCCGCCGAGATGCTTCCTCGGCTTGCCCGTTGCTTTGTCGCGCGCGATCGTGCCGCCGCGCAGCGTCTCGCGCAGGAAAACCCGGAGCTGTCGTTCCTGCTGCCGGACGGAGTCTGCTACGAGGGCCACGCCGTGAGTGGAGGACGGAAGACGGGCAGCGGCCCGCTCGGCCTGAAGCGCGAGCTGCGCGAGCTCACCGGTCAGGTGCAACAGCGGCAGGCCGAGCTCGACCTGACGCGCGCTCGCCTTGAAGCTCTCGAACAGGAGATCGCCGCCCATACCGAAGAGCTCGAACGGCTGCGCGCGCTCCAGCAGTCGCAGGAGAAGGACGCACTTGCGCTCGACCACGACATGCGGAAGCTCTCCGAGGAGCTGAACCGCGCGAACTCGCGCCTGAGCATCGCGAGGCTCGACCTCCAGCGCCTCGCCCAGGAGGCCGAGCGCTCCCGCACGCAGCGCGATCGCAACCTGCAGCTCGTTGAGGAGAAGGAAACTGCGCGGGCAGCGCAGGAGCAGGCGCTCGTCGATGCCCGCGAAGGTCTGCACGAACTGCAGCAACTGGCAGCGAAGGTGGGCGAGGAACATTCTGCTCTGCGTGTCGACCTCGCCGGGTTCGAAGAGCGGCGCCGCGCCGAGCAGTCCGCTCGCTCCCGGATCGAGAACGATCTCCGCAATCTCAGCGCCCGACGACAGCAGCTGGCCGGTGACATGGAACGTCTCGGCATGGAAAAGGCGCACCTCCTCGCCGATAACATCGAGCTGGACGCGCGCGCCGGCCGCCTCGCGGAGGCCATAAGCCAGGGCGAGGCGGAAGTTGCCAAAATGGCGGAGGCCGAGGGCGCCCTCCGCGCCTCACTCGCCGCCGCCGAGGACGTCCTGAAACAGCTCCGTGCGGAAGTGCAGAACGCTGTCGACCAGCGCTCACACATTGAAGTCGAGCTCGTGCGGCGCGAGGCCGAGCTGAAGTACCTCGATGAGACGTGCCGCAAGGAACTGGGCCTCGGCGTCGGGGAACTCGCGTCGGCGGAAGAGGAAATCCTCGATGAAGCCGCTCTCGCCGAGGCCGAACAGCGTGCCGACGAGCTCCGGGCGAAGATCGAGGCTCTCGGCCCGGTGAACACCGAAGCCGTGGAGCAGTTCGATGAAGCCCAGCAGCGCTACGATTTTCTCAACACACAGCGGCAGGATTTGCTTGACTCGATTCGCGATACCGAGAAGGCCATCCAGGAGATCGATACCGAGTCGCGCAAGCGCTTCAACCAGGCGTTTGAAGCGATTAACGCGAACTTCCGCGAGATGTTTAAAACGCTCTTCAGCGGCGGTGTCGGCGAGATGCGCCTGACCGATCAGGACAATGCGGCCGACTCCGGCATTGACATCGTTGCCTCACCTCCGGGCAAGAAGCTTCAGAGTGTGCTGCTGTTGTCGGGCGGGGAGCGAGCGCTTACCGCGATGGCCCTGCTGATGGCCATCTTCAAATATCAGCCGAGCCCGTTCTGCGTTCTCGACGAAGTCGACGCGCCGCTCGACGAACCGAATATCGAACGCCTGAGCCGGCTTATCAAAGAGATGTCGGGCAACACGCAGTTCATCGTGATTACGCACGCGAGGCGCACGATGGAAGCGGCCCAGGCTCTGTACGGCGTAACCATGCAGGAGCCCGGCATCTCGAAACTCGTGTCCGTGAGATTCAACGAACCACCATCGCCGCCGCTGGCGGCGGCGCCGGAGCCGCAAATTCAGTACTCCGTACAATAAAGATGTGCAGCGCTCCACGACAGCAGTCCAGCCCGTGGAGCGCTTCTTCGAGTTCTCGTTACTTGGCCTCCTCGCCAGCGGCTACTTTGCCGTAGTAGGTTCCGGCTTCATTGACTTACCAACAACGGCAGCCACCGCGGCGGCGCTGATCCTGCGCGCCTTAACGGTCGCGGGCCTGATTCGTCTGGATCTGTCGACCCGCTTCATCAATGCGCTCACACTGCTGTACATCGGCTTCTACCCGCTCGATTATCTCTACGTCTCAGGCGAGTTTCTGCCCGCTACAGTGCATCTGATCTTTTTTCTCGCCGCGCTGCGAGTCCTGACCGCGAGCAGCAACCGCGACTACTTCTTCGTCAAGCTGATAGCTCTTCTCGAGCTCCTCGCCGCCGCTATTCTGTCGAGCAGCCTCAACTTCTTCGCGTTTCTGGCTTTGTTTCTGTTCAGCGCCGTGTGCACCTTTGCTGCCTCGGAAATCCGCCGCTCGAGCCAGTTGCCGCGCCGAATCTCACGTTCGGCCACCATGCGCCTGCAGTGGCGGCTCGCCGGCCTGACCACGGCCACCGCCGCCGGCATCCTGCTCATGACTGCGGGTCTGTTCTTCCTGCTTCCGCGCACTGCCCGGGCGGCATTCCGCCACCTCGTTCCCGAGCGCTACCACCTTGCCGGCTTTTCCAACGAAGTCGAGCTCGGCGACATAGGTGAGATCCAGCGCACCAGCACGCCGGTCATGCATGTCCGCTTCGAAGCAATCGAGCACGCGCTGCACCTGAAGTGGCGCGGCGCCGCGCTGATGCGCTTTGACGGAAGGCGCTGGTACAATCCGCCGGAACTTCGTGAGAAGCTGCTGCTTACGCAGAACCAGATAAGCCTTGCCAATCCCAACCAGCTCTGGCGCCCGGGTGCGCGCATCAGCTACGAGATCGCGCTCGGTCCCATCGACTCCGACGTGCTCTTTTTCCTGGGAGTGCCTGAGTTCCTGCGCATAGGGCTGCGCAATATCTACCGCTCGACCACGGACAGCTATCATACGGGACTCGGCTACGGCGAAGGCGTTCGCTACTTCGCATTGAGCTACCTGCCGCAGGAGATCGTGGGTGCGACTTACGATGCCGACGCGCTCACGGCGCGCATTCGGCAGGATTACCTCCAACTCCCTGCCACCGATGTCCGGATCTACGAGCTCGCCAGGCGAGTCGCAGGCGCAGGCGGGTCCGACTACGATCGTGCCGCGAAGCTGGAAAGGCACCTTCGCACCGAATACGGCTACACGACCGAGCTCCTGCGCGCGAGCGTGCCGGATCCTCTTGCGCACTTCCTGTTCGAGCGCCGCAAAGGGCACTGCGAGTACTTCGCGTCAGCAATGGCTGTCATGCTCCGGCAGCTGGGGATCCCCGCTCGCGTGGTGACCGGGTTCCAGAGCGGCACGTACAACCACATTACCGGCTGGCATGTGATCCGCACTTCGGACGCGCACAGCTGGGTCGAGGCATACCTCGAACGCCGGGGATGGAGCACGTTCGATCCCACGCCGCCCGATCCACGTCCGCAGGCCTCCGGCTTCTGGCTGCGCCTTGCGATGATCGGCGACGCCGCTGACACGTTCTGGCGCGAGTGGGTGCTCGACTACGACAAGGAACGTCAGGTGAGGACTTTGAACCTGGGCTCCTTCGTGGAACTACAATCGGCGCTTCAGGCGGGGGGCGCCCGTGCAGCCGCCACAATGCGGGATTACGGGCTCACCGTTGTCCTGACGATTGCCGGTCTGGCATGTCTGGTGGTGATCGTGCCGCGCGTGCGTGCCTCCCTTGCCGCGCGCCGGCATGAGCGCCGCGTCGCTCGCGGCGATGTGAGCGTGCACGATGCGACGCTGCTGTACAATCGCGCCCTGGCCGCCCTGCGCAAGCGCGGTTTCGAGAAGCCGCCATGGCTGACCCCGGCCGAGTTCGCGGCGGTGCTGCCGGCGAGCAGGGAGTCTGTCGTGCTGGACGATCTGACCGCGGCGTACCACCAGCTGCGCTATGGCGGCCATCGCGAAGCCGCGGTGCGCATGCTCGCCCTCGTCTCGCGGCTCGAAGCGCCGAGCCGCACTTAGATCACAATCTTTTTTCGCCAGCTGCGCGGAACCACGCGCCGCATCGTCCGTATAGTCGGTTAGGCCTCGCGCGCACCCGGAGATCTGCATAGTAATGAATTCGGCTCTTGCCCAGTCCTTCCTGCAGGACCTGAAGTACGGCGCGCGCTTCCTCCGGCTGAGTCCGGGGTTCGCCGCCACGGCTACCGTATCGCTCGCCATCGGTATCGCAGCAAACACTTCAATCTTCACGCTCGTCGATCAGATTCTCCTTCGCATGCTTCCCGTTCATAACCCGCGCGAGCTGGTCCAGTTCCGCATGGAAGGCGGACGAATCGGTTCGCAGAGCGGTGACGGTATTCACACCTTCTCCTACCCGCTATACATCGCCTTCCGCGATTACAACACCGTGTTCAGCGGGCTTACGGGCCAGTATGCGGACCGTGCCAGCCTCATGAGCGGCGATCGCAGCGAAATCGTGAACCTCGATCTGGTGGCCGGTAACTTCTTCGACGTTCTCGGTGTCCGTGCTCACATCGGGCGCGTACTCACGGCCGATGACACCCGAGTCCCGAACGCCAGTCCGGTCGTCGTGCTGCAATACAATTTCTGGTCGACGCGCTTCATGGGGCGCGCCGACGTCCTCGGATCGACAATCCATCTGAACGGCGCCCCGTTTACCGTCGTCGGCGTTGCAGCGCCCGAGTTCGAGGGCACCAACTCCGGCCTTCTCACGCAGGTCTGGGCGCCCGTCACCATGAAGTCGGCGCTTTCGCCGACCGCGAAGGGCGACCTCGAGGATGAGCGTTTCGCCTGGTTCTACCTGTTTGCGCGCCTCAAGCCCGGTGTCTCCATCGAGCAGGCGCAGTCGGCTGTCCGCGTGCTCTACGACCAGCGGAAACAGAACGAGGTTAAAGGCGAATTCTTCCTCAAGTTCCCGGATACAAGAGATCGCTTCCTCCGGCAGACAATCTCCCTCATCCGGGCCGACCGTGGAATGTCGTGGCTGCGCCGCGGGTTCGAGCGGCCCCTGATCGTGCTGCAATGCCTGGTGGGCGTCGTACTGCTGATCGCCTGTACGAATGTGGCCAACCT
>DASSSG010000542.1:0-10722 GCA_035708545.1 Bryobacteraceae bacterium
GGGAGCCGAATCGGAGCCCGACCAGCGCTCCGAGCGTCAGGTAAACCGCCGCGAGCGCGATCGAGAGCAATACCAGAGCGGTAAATCGAAGCAGTCCGTCGCTTCCGATCTGGATCCAGATGACGAGCGCGGCGATGCCGAAGCCTCCCAGAAGCGCCACAGCGGTCGCGGCAAACAGGCCGAGCAGCCGGCCGCACAGAATTCGGGCGCGGCTGAGCGGCTGCGAGAACAACAGCTCGTTACTTCCATGCTCGCGCGAGATGTTCAGCGTGCCGAGCGAGAGCCCGAGCAGTGGAACGAGGTACAACACCAGATTCAGCAGACTCGCCGTCGTGCGCTCGAAACCCTGCAACCCCGCGGCGCCGGCCGTAACCGTGCCGAAGTATGCGATAGCAAGCGAGAGCGCCGCGAATACGGCCGAGAACACCACGATCCAGCGCCCGCGAAGACACACCAGAAATTCCTGACCGGCAATTGTGCCGAGCGCATTGAGGGTCATATTGCGCCTCCTGCCGCCTGCAACTCCGGGAACCGCAGTACGCGCGAGTTGAAATCGCGCGCAGCGGCTTCCGCATCGCGCTGATTTCCGAAAGCGGCAAAACCACCGCCCATGGGCGTCTGCAGCTTATCGGAGTGGATGAAGTGCGCCGATTCGGCGTTCAACCATTGCCGCGTCCGGTAATCGACCACGAATGTCGCGGCCGGCGTTCCGGTTTGCACGCGGCGATACCGCAGCATACAGCCGATATCGTCGAACTTCTGCGCCGATCGCGACGCGTCAACGATCTCCGCCGCGAACTGCTTCTGTGAAATCGCCATGCGGCAGAACGCGCACATATCCCAGGACTCGAGATCAACAGGCTTCGGCGGCGCCGACCGGCACGCCGCAACTGTCGCCAGCAGCATCAGTAGCCACGCCTTCCGCATGCATGTACCTCAGGTAAATCTCATCCAGCGTGACGTCGGCCGATGAGAAGCTTTCGATTCGGGCGCCGCTCAGCTCGAGCGCGCGCAGCACCGGCAGCGTGCGATCGGGCGCGCACGCGATGTCGAGGACCCTGCCCTCGACGCGGACGCTGGCGGCTCCCGCCGCGCGGGCGGCTCGCGCATGTTGCGGACCGCTGCGTTCCAGGCGGACGCGAAGGCCTCTCGGGGACGCTTCGCGCCGGAGGTCATCCACCGTTTCGACGGCGAGCAGTTTCCCCCCGACCAGAATTGCGACCCGGTCCGCCAGCACCTCCACATCGGCGAGCACATGCGTCGCAAATACGATCGTCCGCCCTTCCTTTTTCAGCCGAGCCAGGAGATCGCGGAAGCCGGCCGCGCTCTCCGGGTCGAGGCTGGCGGTCGGCTCGTCCAGCAGGAGAACAGGCGAGGCGGGCAGACAGACCACAGCGATCGCGAGCCGCTGCCTCATGCCGCCCGAGAGCTCATTGACGAAGCGATCGGCGAACGACCGGCAACCGAGTATTTCGATCACTTCGCCGACACGGCGGGCAGGCAGCCCGCGAAGGCGCCGGTAGAACTCGAGTACCTCGCGAACACGGAGGTGTTCCGGGAAGCCGGCATGCTGCGGCAGGTACGAAATCCCGCTTCGGGTGCGAGCTCCGGCGGAGACTACGTCGACGCCATCGATACGGATATCCCCCGATGACGGGTGTACGAGACCCGCCAGACACTTCAGAAGAGTCGTCTTCCCGCTGCCGTTGGGACCTAGTAAAGCGAAGCAGTCGCCGCGCCGCACCTCGATGGAAACCCGATCGAGGGCCGTGTGCGCGCCGAAACTCTTCCTGAGTTCACGTATGTGGATCACTGCGCGATTTCCTTCGCAGGAGGAACACTGCTGCGGCGAGTGCGGAAGCTCCGATTGCGCCGAGTTCCCGAAGTCCCCCGGCCGAGTGCGCTGGCGCGCGCACCGCGATCGGAAGCACGACCGGCTTCATCAGCGGATGCGGGTCCTGCTCATCGGCCGCGCGGATTATCGGGAATGCCCGCTCCGCCGCTGCCAGGGCCTGCGCCGCCGGACTGTAGAAATACAATCGAAGCCGCGGGTAATTGCCTTCCAGGCGTTCATAAAAGTTGCGAATACGGTGTGGCACATCGCCGATTCCGTCGGCATCGAGGTCATAGCCGTCATACTCGCTCCAGTAGTTCCCGCGGGCGCCGCGACTCCATACCGTCGTAGTGCCCCGCCCGACGACGCTTATGGGGGACAGGTTGCCAATGAAATTGTTCTCGTAAAATCGATTGTTCGCCGCGCTCGAAAACACCTGGACCGCGGTGTCGTTTCCAGCGACGAGGTTCTGGCGAAAAGTGCTGTCGCGCAGCCCCTCCATGAAGATACCGACGGCATTGTCAGCGATGGCGTTGTGCTCGATTGCGAGCCCGGCCGAGTCCTGGAAGAGGATGCCGAAGGAGCTGAAGCCGCGGTTGTGCTCGAATCGGTTGCGCCGGAGCTCGATACGCGAGGAGTACATAATCGCGGCGCCGGCGACGTTCCTGTCGAATACGTTTTCCTCGAAAACGTTGTCGTTCGAGTACATGTAGTGCAGGCCGTAGCGGACCCGGGTCACGATATTGCGGCGTATCGCACTCTCGCTCGCGTTCTGCAGATACATACCATCGCGCGTTTCCGATACGGTGTTGTCTTCGATGACGTTGCGAAGGCAATCCCACAGGTGCAATCCGGCTCCACGCTCGCCCTGCTCGATGCGTGTGCGCCCGCGCACGCGATTATGGCGCACGATGTTGTCGTTGGAGTGGTAAAAGTAGATTCCGAACAGAATGTCATCCAGTTCGTTATCGACGATCCGGTTGCCATCGGAGTAGAGGATGATTCCGGAGTCCTCTTCGATGAGCGACCCGCCACTGCGCTCGATGCGGAAGCCGCGGATTTCGCAGCGAGGCGCGCGAACCGTGACGACGCTGCCGCGCCCGAGGCCGCGCAGCACTGGTCTGCCGGTGCCGATCAGCCGCAGCGTCTTCTCGATGACGAGATTGCCCGTGTAAACGCCAGGCGCGACGAAGACGGTGTCGCCCGCGGCGGCCCTTGCGACCGCGTCGGCAACGGAGTCCCCGGGCGGTACGCGCCATTCCGCCGCGGACAGACAGGCTGCTCCGAGAACGCCGGCGAGCGGAACCGCAAACCAGTTCATAGGCTCACTCGACCGGCGTGTGGCGCGCCGAATGCCACACCGCCAGAAGCAGGCAGACCGCAAATCCGACCATCAGATAGGAAGCAACGTCCGGAACATTCGTGACCGTGAAGTTCGCGATCTGCTGAGTGCCTATAAGAGGCGGCGTGAACGGTTTGACCTTCACCGGCGCGGTCGGGTCGAGATTGTGCCCGTATTCGTAAAGCCGGCGGTAAAAGCCCCAGAACGAGAACAGCCCGAAATAGACGAACAGCACTACCAGATCAATCAGCTTCGACATTCTGCCGATGACAACAGCCCGCAGCGCGAGCAGGGCGAACGCGCCTACCGCCAGCGGGAGCCAGTTGAATTCGCTGAAATCGCTCTCGAGCAGCGGCCGCATGCCGATGTAGTGGTTGAGCGTGTTGATTTCGCGCAGATCGTCGCGGGCGGCGCTGCGGCCGCCCTCGAGTTTGTAGGCATAAATACTGAGATCGAGACCGTCCGGGAACTGATTCGCGATCAGCGTCATCCGGTACAGCGGAAAGACGTAGACCGGGATCACCAGCAGCACTCCGATCAGAATCAGAATGCGGCTCCGCGCGGTCAGCTCGCGGTCGAAGAACAGATCGACGCGGTGCAGAAACGCGCCGAACGGCGCCGCGCGGGTCCCGGATGGTGTTGCGGGAGGCATGTTCTTCCCTATTGCGACCCGCCGGGAGGCGAAAACAGCGAGCGTGCGACCACCTGCCGGCGCGCGCGCGGCGCAACCCGAGCCGTCGCTGCTCCTTTCGGTTTTACGAGCATGTAGCCCTGCATCTCCTGGTGGAGCGCGGAACAGAAATTCGTGCAGTAGTACGGGAACACTCCCGGCTTATCGGCCACGAATTCGATCTTCTTGGTTTCGCCCGGGTCGATGACGATGTTCAGGTTGTACTCTCCCAGACCGAAACCGTGCAGCTCATCCGTAGTCTGTTCGATATTCGTGATGTAAATCGTCACCTTGTCGCCCTGGTTCACTTCGAAGTGGTTGGGCTCGAAGTTACTGCGCACCGCGACCATTTTGACCGTCACGCCGGCGCCCTGCCGCTGCACGCTCGCGTTCTTCACGTCCCAGATCGCGTTTGGATCCTTGTTCTCTTCCTTCGGATACACCTCGATCGGCTTCAGTCTGTCGGCCTTTATGATCTGCGCATTATGCGGTTCGGGCTCCGTGAAACTGTCGGAGAGCAGCTTCATTTTGTCGCCGCTGATGGATATCAGCTGCGAGGCCTCCGGTTGCGAGGGCCCCACGTTCAGGTGCCTTCCGTGTGAGAGCTTGTTCAGCGCGACCAGATACTTCCCTTTCGGGTGCATCGTGTTGCCTTCGGCGGCGGTCAGGTGACCGATGTTATAGGCGACGGGTATTTTGTCGACAATCTCCCATGTGCCGAGCTTCCATTTCGCTACCGCGCTCTCCACGAACAGGCTGGTATAGGCGTTGCCCTGGTCGTCGAACTGCGTGTGGAGCGGCCCGAGACCTACGTTCACCTCCGCATCTTTGATCGACTCGTATTTCAGGACCGGGATGCCGTCTTCGTTTCCGGAGAAGTCCTTGTTGTTGATTGCGGTTTTGATCTTCTCGATGTTGAAGACCGTGGTGATCGACTGCAGTTTGCCGCTTCCGATGATGTACTTGCCGTCGGGGCTGACGTCGACGCCGTGCGGGCTCTTCGAGCACGGCATCAGGTAGACGATGCCCGCAACGTCTTTCGGGTCGAGCACCTTCACTCCCCCGAGCATTTTGGTCTTGCCGCTTTTTACGGCTTCCTCAGCCGCTTTCCAGTTGATCGCGGCAATGTAGTCGCGGTCGCGCTGCGTGCTGGTCACCTCGAGTTTGCCGGTGGCGCGCTCAGTGTTGTAGGTGGTCCAGAACGCCCAGCCTTCGCTCGGCCCTTTGCCTGTATCGCCGAGGTCGAAATCGAACGGCGGCATCAGGATTTGCCAGCCGAGGGTCATCTTGCCCGTGTTCGGATCGATCTGGACGCCCGATACCACTCCTTTGTAATCGGTGGCGTACTTCTCGATCGGGAGATAAGTGCCCTTCGGCAGCGGAATGGAGAACCGGGAGGCGCTCAGCACGTATTCCGTGTTCGGAGTGACGAAACTCGACCCGTGATTGCCCGATACGTTCGGCAGCGGACCGAGAATTTCTTTGGTCTTGAAGTCGCGAAGATCGATGCGAGCCACGCGATTATTGCCGTTGTCATTCACGAACATCCAGCGGCCGTCGTAATCGCCTTTGGTCTGGCTGATCGCGGGGTGATGGACATCGCCCCACGTGTAACCGCCGAGCATCGCCTTGCTGCCGGAATCAAACCCATAACCAGTCGCGGGATACGGAGTGAACACAGGGATGGTCGCGATGTGGCGCATCGACGGAATTCCGTAAACGTAAATCTGTCCGCTGTGTCCACCCGAGGCGAACATGTAGAACTCGTCGAGATCGCCCGGCGCGACGTACGTTGCGACGGCGGCTTCGGCCACATCGCCCTGCTGAGTCGCGGCCGTGCGCCGGCCACGCCGCGCGCACCCGCCCGTCCACATTGAAATCACGAGGCCCGCTGCGACAGCGGCAGCGATCCCGATGTACCGGCTGTTCTTCCGGATCATCGCGTTTCTCCTTTCTTCGCGTCCGCACCGGGAGCGCCCCTGGCGGCCTGCCCGGCCGCAACAGGTTTTTGTTTCCGTTCGTAAGCGAGCTGCAGCTTCTGAACCGCCTCGGCCCGCTCTTCCTTCGTCAGGTGGATCTGGGTGGAAAGCACCACCGCCATCGTGCCTGTCGGATTCGCCAGGAAATCCTCGACCGTCCGCCCGAATCGGCTCTGCACGTCCGTCACCGCGATCGAGAGATCGGGACCGATTTTGGAGGCCGACTCGATGCCGAGCGACGACACTTCGTGGCAGACAAAGCAGCCCTTCTTTACGAAGAATGCGCCTTCACCTGACAACATTTGCCGCTCTTTTTCCTGCTCCTCCGCGGTTGGGACATCCGCTTGTTTAAACCCTGGAATGTATTGCGCGGGCAGATCGGTATTCTTCCAGCTCATGACGAGCAGTGTCAGGGCCTGCGCGTCCTTGCTGTTGAAACCGAAATTCGGCATGACGGTGTTCGGCGACATCGACTTCGGATCTTTGAAATGTGCCGTGTGCCACGCAAATATCGATTCCTTGCCGGACAGCCGCGAGTAATCGTACTGCTCGGGCGCGAGCTCGCCGACGTTCGTCAGATTCGGCCCAACGCTGCCGCCGCGGCCGTTGATCGTATGGCACGACCGGCAGCCCTTCTGCGCGATCAGCTGCTTCGCGTGGTTGATCACGCCCGCGCCTTTGGTCTCCCGGTCGTATCGATGGCACATGTTGCAGTTGGTCTGCAGCATCGCCTGCCGATCGGAAACTGTGTACGCTTTCGCCAGCTCGCCGCCGAGTACGGGCTGTTCCCAGTGCTCGATTTCCACCGCGTGCGCCGAGGCGAAATCCACTGCGTACCCCTGGCCGCCGTGACAGATCGTGCAGCCGTAGCGGCTGATGGGGTGCTTCTCGAGCACCTCCTTCGGATGCGTGCGGAACGGCTCGGGGCCGCTCTCGAGGCCCTTCCATTCCACCGCCATGTGACACGTGGTACAGCGATCGGTTCGGTTGAGATCCCGGACCCAAATCTGCTGAATGCCCGTCGGTATCAGATCGGCGCGCGAGGCGCCGAATCTCTTCTCAACCAGCTCCCTGAACTCCGCCTGGTAATCTCGCCACTCCGGCATCGCCTGGAACCAGAAGATGTAGCCGAGCACGCCGAGGAGAGCGAGGCTGAAAACAGCGATCCAGAGCTTGTCGCGAGTGTTCCAGTTCATCGGTCGGCTCCTAAAACGGCTTCGGCGTCTCCGGCCAGCTCTCCCAGGGCCAGTAGAAGTTCCAGTAGGGTCCGCGCAGGAACGTACCGATAATCGTCAGCACGATCACTGCCGCGACGCAGAGAAGAAAAACCATGTTCTGGCGCCGGCGCGCTGCCGCGAACCACACTCCGACCGCGGATACAGGGCTGCGGTCGAGGTAAGGCCAGATGACGAGGGCGGCCACGATGAGGCCGGGAACGAGAATGCCGCCGACAAATGCCCCGTTGATCGTGAAGCCGCCGATATGAACCGTCGTGTCCGTGACCAGTTCCTGGAGCCACAGGAAGTACCAGGGCGCTTTGGCGGGATTGGGCGTGACTCGCGGATTAGCGGGCTCCTCGAGCGGAGTCGGCACCACAATCGCGAGCAGCGATACCACGATCAGCGTCGCGAGCGTCACCACCAGCAGGCGCATCGTGAGATTCGGCGATGATGGCACCGTTTCGGCGATCTCGTCGACGAGCGAGGCCTCGACGTGCACCGTGCGCCCCCTGGTCACACCCAGCAGCGAATAAGTCTTTGTCTTCACCGGAACCGCCGATCGCTTCTGCTCGCGCGCGACTCGGTCCGCGCTTGCCAGGCCGTGATCTTTCCGGATGCGCCACATGTGCCAGGCGAACAGAAGCAAAACGACCACCGGCAAAAAGAAGCAGTGCAGCACGTAAAAGCGAATCAGCGTGTTCTGATCGATGGTGCTGCCGCCCAGGAGGAAGAAGCGCATCTGCTCGCCCACGAGCGGCGCCGCACTCGCGATATTCGTGCCGACGGTAATTGCCCAGTACGCAAGCTGGTCCCACGGAAGCAGATAGCCGGTGAACGACAGCAGCAGTGTGCAGAGGAGCAAACCGACACCGATAATCCAGTTGAGAGGCCGGTTCTGCTGCACGGCCACTCCATTGCGGTAAGCGCCGGTGAGAAAGACCCGCACCATGTGCAGAAAGACCACACCGACCATCAGGTGCGCGCAGAGGCGGTGCACCGCGCGCAGATACCAGCCGAATGAGACGACAAACTCGATGTCCTTCACCGACGCGTAGGCCCGCTCGACCGACGGGATGTAAAGGAACATCAGGATCATCCCGGTGAGCGTGAGCAGCCCAAACAGCAGCGCCGATATGGTGCCCAGCCAGAACGAGTAGCCCCAGCTCAGGCTCGCCTTCGTCACCTTCGCCGGAAACCAGTGCAGCAGCAGATTGCGCACCACCGAGTCGCCGGCTTCACGATCCGTCGCGGGTGCCCACGTCCAGGTCAGCTTGTCCCACAGCGTGTGCTTGACTCGCATAAGCGCCTCAGACCGTCAGCCGGAAGTCCTTCCTGACGTCCTGCGCCAGATCGACGACGAGACTGCCGTCGTCGGGCGCGATTTCGAGCTTGCACCAGGCGAGCGAGCGCGGCGCCGGTCCCGCATAGTTCGTGCCGTCGCCGTAATACTTCGAGCCGTGGCACGGACAGTGAAACTCACGATCTACCTGCGTCGGCTTGCCTCCGATCGCAACCGTCTTCGGCTGGTTCAGGTTCACCATCTTCACGGTGCAGCCAAGGTGCGTGCATACCGCGGAGATCGCGTGAAACGTATTCTGCTCGCGCACGATGAAGACTCGCTGCTCTTCGATGAATGTGGCGCCCTGCGGAAACGCGTCCGGCGGGCCGGCCTTGAAGCGCCGGGACTGCTCGTAGAGCACGTTCGGAACCAGCGAACGGACGCATGCGTATCCGATGCCGGTTACGCTCGCGAGCAGTGCGCCGATACCCGCTTTCTCGAGCAGACTCCGGCGAGTCGGCGCGGGAGAGCCGGCGAGTTCCGGCGAAGGCTGCGCATGCGAATCAACGTGCGAAGCGGGCTTGCGAAACAGTCTCAGATTCTTCATAGAAGAAGACCTCCATGGTCATCGCATCGGTCGGGCAGCGAAGCGCGCACAACCCGCAGCGGATGCACTTGTCGTCGTCCTTGATCATTGCCGACAGCGGCGCTCCGCCCGGGTCCGCGTCTCCGTAGAAGGCGCGGATCTCCTCGCCGGAGAGTCCACCGAGATCGACTTCGCTCACCGGCACGAGCTTCAGGCAGTATTCCGGGCAGATATCGACGCAGCGATTGCACAACACGCAGCGGTCCGGATCGTAAATCGTCTGTATGTGGCACTGCAGGCAGCGCTCGGCCTGCCGCAGGGCTTCGGCTTCGCTGAATGTCTGCTCGACTTCAGAGATGCCGGTCCGGCGACCCAGATCGATCGAGGGTGGCGCCTCCCGCGGAACACGGTCGTAGTGCGTGACGGTTCCATAGTTCCGGGTCGCAATCTTATCGATGCGCAGCCGTACTTCGGGCAGCCCGGTCACCTGCCGCAGGTAGTTATCGATCGAGAGCGCCGCCTGCTTTCCGTTCGCAACCCCCTCGATCAGGTTGCGAGGTCCGAATGCCGCATCGCCGCCGGCGAAAACCCCCGGAGCGCTGGTCGCCAGGGTCGCGCGATCCACCTTTACCGTACGCTGCGGCGTGAGTTCAACGCCGTCCTCCGGTTTCAGGAACGACAAATCCGTCTGCTGGCCGATGGCGAGAATGACGGTATCTGCTTCGATTGTCTCCACCTCCGATTCATCGAACTGCGGATCGAAGCGGCCGCTATCGTCGTAGGTGCGCCGCACGCCGATCAGCTCGATTTCCTGCACTTTGCCGTCGGCGCCTCCAAAACGGCGCGCGCTGCGCTGGGTCAGGAAACGCACGCCTTCGTGGCGTGCCTGCTCGAACTCCTCGCGCCCCTGCGCGGTCCGCATGACCGGCAACTCATCGAAAGATTCGAGGCTCATCATGAGCACGTCGGATACGCCGGAGCGCACGGCAGTCCGCGCGGCATCGAGTGCGGCGGCCATGCCCTGTGCGCTCGCCGCCTGCTCGGCGGTGGTGCGCAGCGCCATGCGCGCGGCATCGAAGGCGACAAATCCGCCGCCGATGACGACTACCTTGCGGCCGAGCTCGATGCGATAGCCGTGGTTCGCGTTGAGCAGGAAGTCGATGGCCCGAACCACGCCGTCAAGCTCGCCGCCCGGGATGGATAAATCACGGCCCCGCTGCGTGCCGACGCTGAGAAACACGGCTTCGTATCCCTCGCGCCGCAGATCGCCGAGCCCGTACGCCGCCGTCAGCGGTGAGTTCAGCCGAAGCTCCGCGCCAAGTTCCACGATGCGTTCGATCTCTTTCTGGATCACGGAGCGCTGCAGCCGGAATTCGGGGATGCCGTGATACATCATGCCGCCCGGCGTGTCCGTGGCCTCAAATACCGTGACGTTGTAGCCCATGATCACGAGGTCGTGAGCACAGGCCAGGCCGGCCGGACCTGCGCCAATCACAGCAACTTTCTGGCCGCGAGCTCGTGCCTTACGGCTTTCACGCAGCTCCGGGAGATGCCACACGGTCTTGTTACCGGGCTCAGTATCGATCTGAAAGAGCCGCTCCTGCGTCTGCGGCTGGACCGATTCGACGCCGTACTTCTCCGTCACAAAGCGTTTCAGCGCGCGGATGCTGACAGGACCGTCGATCCTGCCCCGGCGGCAACGGTCCTCGCACGGAGCCGCGCAGATGCGCCCGCACACCGAGGCGAACGGGTTGGGGGAGCGCGCCGTCAGGTAAGCGTGCTCATACTCGCCCTGCGCGATGAGCTGGACGT
>DASSSG010000543.1:0-3676 GCA_035708545.1 Bryobacteraceae bacterium
GGGGCTGCTGATCGCGGTCGTTGTGCTCGCGGTGCTTGCCGGCGGCGTCTGGTGGTCGCAGCGCGTCAAGTCCGCCGAAGCGGACAAACCCTCGCCCACCGCCGCGCCGAAGCTGATCACCATGTCCGAGGCGGATGCGCAGCGTGTCGAGATCGGGAAACGCGATGCCGAAACGACCGTACTCGAGAAGCAGAACGGCAAATGGCGAATTACCGCGCCCGTGGCGCTCGCGGCCGATGACGATACCGCGACGAGTGTGGTCTCCGGCATGACGGGTCTGAACTGGGACCAGCTCGTCGAAGAAAAACCCGCCGACCTCGGGCAGTTCGGGCTCGACAAGCCGGCGGTTCGCGTAACTCTCGCGGGCAAGGGCAGCGCGGCCAAAACGCTGCTCATTGGAGACGAAACGCCGACTGCGGGTTCCTTCTATGCGAAGCTTGACGGCGACCCTCGTGTGTTTACCATTTCGTCGTACACGAAGGGCAACCTGGATAAAACCGCACGCGACCTTCGTGATAAACGGCTCCTGACGTTCAGCGACGAAAAGCTCAGCCGCGTGGAGCTGACGGCGAAAGGGCAAACCATCGAGCTCGGCAAGAACGCGCAGAACGAGTGGCAGATCGTGCGGCCCACTCTGCTGCGCGCCGACGGGAACGCTGTGGATGAGCTCGTACGCAAGCTGCGCGAGGCGAAGATGGATACCTCCGTCTCGGCCGACGACGAAAAGAAAGCGCCCGGTGCGTTCGCCTCCGGGTCGCGGGTCGCCACGGTGCGCGTGACCGACGCCTCGGGCACGCAGCAGCTCGAGATGCGTAAGAAGGGAGATGCACACTACGCGCGAAGCAGCGTGGTCGAAGGCGTCTTCAAAATAGCCAGCGATGTCGCGACGGCACTGGATAAGGGACTGGAAGATATTCGAAACAAGAAAGTATTCGACTTCGGCTTCGCCGATCCGAACCGTGTGGAAGTCCGCTACGCGGATAAAGCCTTCACGTTTGAGAAGTCCGGGGATGCCTGGAAATCTGACGGCAAGACGATGGACTCGACCACCGTGCAGGTGCTCATCGACAAACTGCGCGATCTTGCCGCGACGAAATTTCCGGCCGGCGGATTCGGAACCGCCGTGATGGACATTGTGGTCAGCTCGAACGCCGGAAAACGCGTCGAGAAGGTTGGCCTTGCACGGCTGGGTACCAACTACGTCGCACGCCGCGAAAACGAGCCCGCCCTGTATGAGGTGACAGCCGCCAGCGTCGGGGAGATTCAGAAGGCCGCCGCGGACGTGAAGCCGGCGCAGCCGTCCACAGCCGGACAAAAGAAGTAGAGCGCGAGCGCCGATGCTCGGCCTCCACACTGACCTGTATCAGCTCACGATGGCGGCCGGCTTTTTTCAGTCCGGCAAGGCCGCCGATATCGGCACTTTCGAGCTGTTCGTCCGGCGTTTCCCGCGGAACCGCGACATTCTGATCGCGGCCGGCCTGCCGCAGGCAATCGATTATCTGCTCAATCTCAGCTTCACTTCCGAGGAGATCGAGTACCTGCGCGCTCTGCCGCCGTTCCGGCACGCCGTACCTGAGTTCTTCGACTACCTCGCGCGGTTCCGGTTCACTGGCGACCTGTTCGCGATGGCCGAGGGTACGCCGTTCTTCCCCGGAGAGCCGATCATCCGCGTGCGCGCTCCGCTGATCGAAGCGCAGATTCCCGAAACGTACCTGCTGTCGATTGTCTCCTTCCAGACGCTGATTGCGACCAAGGCCGTGCGGGTAGTGGAAGCGGCCGCCGGCCGCCCCGTAATCGAGTTCGGCACCCGGCGCGCGCATTCGCCGGAGGCCGGCGTGCTCGCGGCCCGTGCATCGTACATCGGGGGGTGCATCGGAACCAGCAACGTGGAAGCCGGCCTGCGCTATGGAATCCCGACCTACGGCACCTCTGCTCACTCGTGGGTCATGGCGTTCGAGCGCGAGGAGCAGGCCTTCCGCGAGCTGCATCGTTTGCTCGGCGAGGGCACGACGTATCTCGTCGACACATATGACACGATTGCTGCAACGCGGGCGGCCGCGGCGCTGGGACGGCCAATGTGGGGCGTGCGGCTCGACAGTGGAGATATGGCCGCGCTTTCACGGGAAGTTCGCCAGGTGCTGGACGCCGCGGGATTACGGGACGCGAAGATCATGGTGTCCGGAGATCTGAACGAGAACCGGATTCGCGATATGCTGGCGCACGCCGCGTGCGTCGACGCCTTTGGCGTCGGGACCGAGCTCGCGACCTCATCGGATGCGCCGAATCTTTCGGCGGTGTACAAAATGGTGGAGATAGAGTCGGCCGGAGTGACGCGCTCGACGGCGAAGTTCAGTGCGGAGAAAGCGACGCTGCCCGGAGCGAAACAGGTGTTCCGATATCCGGATCACGACAGGATGGGCACAAGCGGTGAAGCGGCAGACGGCGGCGTGCCGCTGCTCGAGCCGGTAATCCTGAACGGACGGGCGGTGAAAACCCTGCCTGCAGCCGCCGCTGCTCGCGATTATTGTGCAACCGAGCTTCGGCGCGTCCGCCCCGGGCGCCGCATCGAATACAGTGAGCGGTTGAACGGACTGGCGAACCGCCTGCGGACGCAGCCATGAACAGCGTTTTCTTTGATGTCGATACTCAGATCGATTTCCTGTATCCGGCGGGCGCCTTGTATGTACCCGGAGCAGAGCAGTTGCTGCCCATTGTCGCGCGTCTGAATCACCACGCCGTTGCCCGTGGTATTCCGCTGGTTTCCACGACCGACGCCCACACAGAAAACGACGAGGAGTTCCGCACGTATCCGCCGCACTGCGTAGCCGGCACGGCAGGTCAGACGAAGCCTGCGGCCACACTGTTCGAGGGCCGAACTGTCATTCCGTGCACCGGGCCGGCGGACGCATGGATCAGCGCGCCGCAGTACATCGTCGAGAAGCGCCGGCTCGACTGCTTCACGAACCCGAACCTGCCGCCGCTGCTGGATGCGCTCGCCGCGGAACGTTACGTCGTGTACGGTGTCGTGACGGAGTTGTGTGTACGCTGTGCAGCTTTCGGCCTGCTCGCTCGCGGCGGTCGGGTCGAGCTCGTTGAGGATGCTGTCCGGAGCCTCAGCGAGGAGGCTAACCGTCGCATGTTGGCGGAATTTACGGCGGCGGGTGGGACCCTGACAACGAGCGAGCGCGTGCTCGCTTCCGCATAGCAGGGACCCGAGGCCAGACTGCGGGAAACACACGCGCGAGGGCAATCGTCGCCGGCGCGAAGGCCTATCGAGACGCCTCCGCGGGCACGGGTACGGGCCTGGCGTGCCGCCATAGCCGTTCGAGATCGTAGAACTCGCGGGTTTGCGGCAGGAATACGTGGACCACGAAATCCCCGTAGTCCTGCAGAATCCACTCGGCGTGCTCGTAGCCCTCCAGGCTCACCGGCAGTTCGCCCACCGCCTTCAGTTGCATGTAGATCTCGTCGCTGATTGCCTGAGTCTGCCTGGTATTCGTTCCACTGCAGATCACAAAATAATCAGTGAAACTGGTCACCTCACGGAGATCGAGGACCACCACAGCCTGGGCCTTCTTCGATTCCGCCGCCCGAACGGCGATCAGCCAGGAGGCAGAGTCTTGTGCCGCTGCCGCCATCGGCTGTTCAGGGTGGTGAGTATGCGCCTTAGAACCCC
>DASSSG010000544.1:0-4916 GCA_035708545.1 Bryobacteraceae bacterium
AGCTCTTCTGCAGCAGCTCGGCATGAACCTTCCAAGTCACTTCGAGATTAACGGCAAATGTAGTGTAGACTCGGCTACTGCCTGAGCTGATTCTGAACGACTTAGCTGCCTTCTCGGCTTTGTGGTGACGAACTTGGGCTAATTTCGGAGTGCCGCCCGTCTTCGCGACCCGTCCAGCAGACTCGCACTCAGTCCCCGAGTTGTCCGATCGCGACGTCCGCGGGCACACGCACAAATCCAGCGGCAGCGAAGTGCGAGGCGAACGCAAACGCGTGGCGGATGCGCTCGGTCCGCATGAACGCGAAGCTTGTAGCGTCCACGAAGCTGAACTCATGGTCATGGTATCGGTCGAGGATCGCGAAAGCGCGCCGCTCCAGATCCTGACTGACGAAGATGCGCTCAAGGCGCCTCGTCTCGTCGAGCGACTCCAGAAATCTTCGGCAGGCATTGTAGCCCCGTGTCACACGCAGCAGCGTGTAGGTCTCGCCAACGACGTGGTTCGTCGTGACAAGCACAATTGGCAGCGCGATCAGACCTCTGAGGTCGCTGGCGGCCTCCTCGTGATGGGCATCATCGACGACCTGAGCAGCAAACCACGCGCCGCTGTCGACAAATACTCGTCGAGGCATCATCGGGGGCGGTTCCGCGCGCGTTCAGAGCTGGCCAGGATCCGATCGTGGCGGTCCGAAGCGTCCGGCCGGCGGCTGCGACCGGCCTGACCGATGAGGCTGAGCAGGGATTCCTCCTCCGCCGATTCACTCCGGAGCAGCAGATCGAGTGCGCGGCGAATCAGCTTCCCCTTGGATTCGCGCCGCTTGGCCGCCAGAGCCTCTACGATACACAACCGAGGCGAGGTTGTGCAAACCCCTGGAAAACCAGAAGCTGGTGGGCCGCACCCAGATGTGACTCCTCGCCCGAGGTTTGCGTCCGGTGGACGATTTCAGGTGCTTCCACGCTGCCTTCGGTGGATCGGTCCTGCCTTCTGGTCGCCCAGCATTTACCGATTCCGCCCGGCCAAACGGCGCTTCCGAATCTGGCGCGTGGCTGCTCTCCAGAGCGGAAACTGGCGGCACGTGCATGGCGCGGAATCTTGTTCACAGATCCGCTTGACGAAATATTTCCCCTTTCATCATCAGTTTACGAAGATCCGCCCACCTCCTCGATTCCGTCCAACTGGGACACTCGCCTCAGGTGAGACTATGTCCAAACCTCTTGCAGATACCAAATCCGATACAGCCAGCCCCCTTCGCTCCGGCGGCCCGCAAACGCACGCCGGGAAACAGCGTTCCGCCGGCAATGCAACGCGACACGGGGTCCTCTCGAACAAGATGATCGTCCTCCAAAGCGAGTGCCACGAAGAGTATGAGCACCTCAGGGCCAGCTACTACGGCGAGCTCCAGCCAGTCGGCGTCATGGAGTCCGAACTCGTAGACGAGATGATCTGGGCCAAATGGCGCCAGCGCCGCGCCATCACCTGTGAGACCGCAACCATCGACCTGCAGATGGATGCCGAAGCCGACGAGGTCGAACAGACGATCACTGATATCGATGACTCCACCCGGACCGCCCACGCGATCCGGACGCTCGCGAACGAATCCCGCGATCTCGACCTTCTCAACCGCTACGAAACCCGGTTCCACCGCATGTTCCACCGCGCCTTCCGCCAGCTTCTCGAGCTGCAGGATCGCCGCAGGCGGGACGGGCAGCCTGTTGAAACCAAAGAACTGACACCCGCCCTCGAACCCGAAAATAAAAAATTGCCAAACGAACAGCCAGGCGCGCCCGCACGCGCCGCCGCACTGCCGGAAAACGTGAATTTGCCAAACGAACAGCCCAAACCCGGTCCCGTTCCGGTCCCGAACACAGGCCAAACGAGGCGCCGAACGCCCCATCCCACTGACGAACTCATAGGCTGGGCCCGGAGGTAGACTCGGATCAGCCTCCTCATGCTCCCCAGTGATCCCACCGGGCCGGAACCCGCGCCGAACGTGTCTCCACAGCCCACAGGTAACGTTAATGAAGCAGCCCGTCCGCCCGTTATCAATCCGGAACGGAAGGAGGCTACCCTGTTCGCGACAGCCTACAGTGAGCCGGCATCGCAGGGCACGCCAGAGCTCGCGCAGATCTTTCAGGAACACTACGGCCGCGTGTTCCGCGTCGCCTGCCGCATCACCGGCAACCCGTCGGATGCCGAAGACGTGCTTCAGACCGTGTTCCTGCGGCTCGTCCGGCGCGAACCGAACCCGGAAGCCGCGGACAATCTCGACAGCTACCTGTATCGCGCGGCAATTAATGCTTCGCTCGACATCCTGCGCGCGCGGAAACAGCGCGCAAGCGTCGGGCTCGAAGATGTCTCCCGCGAGCAGGAACTCGAATCGGCGTCGGTGCCCGATACCGCCGCCTCGGTCGAGCTTCAGTCGTGGCTTCGCCGCGCCCTCGCGAGACTGGCGCCGCGGCACGCGGAGATGTTCGCGCTCCGCTACTTCGAAGGTTACGAGAACCGCGAGATTGCCCAGCTTCTCAACACGTCCGCCGCGGTCGTAGCTGTCACGCTGCACCGCACGCGGACCCAGCTCGAAAAGGATTACAAGGCCTTCCGGAGTGGAGGCAGCCATGCTCTTTAAGGACAAAGAATTCGACAACGCACTCGAGAACGCCGCGGCCGCGATCCGCAGTACCGAGCCGCCCGCCGGCGCCGCCGAAGCCGCCGCCGCTCGCGTGTGGAAGAACATCGCTCGTGAAGTGCTCGAGACGGCCCCCACGGATCTGGGCGGGCAGATCGCCGGTTGCGCCGACGTGCAGGCGCTGCTGCCTGCATACCGCGCCGGCAAGCTGACCCAGGCCCGCGAGTGGCTCGTACAGGATCACCTCCGCGAATGCATCGCCTGCCGCAACGCGGCCGCAGGTGTGCGCAAAGGCGTCGTGCTGCCCTGGACACAGAACGAAACGGTGCGGCGTGCCGCGATGTCCCCCGCTCGCCGCTATGCGTGGGCTGCGGGTATCGTGCTTGCCGCAGGTCTCACTGCGTACTCGCTGCGCGATTCATTCCTGCCCGCGCCCGCCGGTGAGCGAGCGCGCCTCGAATGGAGTGACGGCCCCGTGTACCTGCTCGCCGGCAATCAGCAGCGCCCGCTCAGGACCGGTGACACGATTACCGAACGGGAATGGCTCCGCACACCGAGCGGCACGCGCGCCTTCGTGCGTCTCCGCGACGGCTCCCGGGTCGAGCTCAGCGAGCGAGCTGAAGTGTCCGTCGGCATGAACCGCCAGGACACCACCGTGTATCTCGAGCGCGGCATGGTCATCGTCGAAGCCGCGAAGCGCCGCCGCGGTCACCTCAACGTCGCTTCCGGCGAAACCACCGTCGCGGTTACCGGAACTGTCTTCGCCGTGAATCGCGGAGTGAAGGGCACGCGTGTCAGCGTGATCGAAGGCTCGGTTCGCGTGAACCAGCCGGCCCGCGGCCGCGATCTCGCGGCCGGTGATCAGATCACCAGCACCGAGTGGCTCGAGCCTGTCCCCATCCGCGACGAGATCGCCTGGAGCCGCAACGTCGATGCTCACCTGAAGCTGCTCGGCGACGCGTCAGCGCTCGCGCGCCAGATCGAAAACATCCGCCTGCCCGGCATGCGCTATGACAGCCGCATCCTCAGAACGCTGCCCGCCGGCACCGTGGTTTTCGTAGCTCTGCCAAACCTCGGCGAAACGTTGAAGCAGGCGCACCAGATTTTCGAGGACCGCATTCGCGAGAGCGCCGAGCTTCGCGCGTGGTGGGAGAAGGCTGTCCCCGGCAAAGATGATCCCCGGATCAGTGATCTCGTGGAATTCGTCCGGGGCGCGGCCGAGTACCTGGGCAATGAAGTGGTCATCGCTGTCGTGCGGCGCCCCGGCGGCGAACCTGCTGTCGCCATGCTCGCCGAGGTTCACCGGCAGGGTTTGCGCGAGTACCTCGACTCGCAGCTCCAGCGCCTCGGCGCCCATGATCGTCCGCACATGCAGCTTGTGAACGATCTGGTCGTGTTCGCGCCGAAGGCGGACATGTTGCGCGAGTTCGCCGCTCCGGGCACGTTCGGATCGGAGCCGTTCGGCCGTCGCATCGCCGAGGCTTACCGGGACGGCGCCCACATCCTCTTCTGCGCCGATCTGAGCCGTCTGACGGAGGGCCATGCTGTACCGCCCGCTCTCGGCTCCGGAGACCTCCGCTACATCGTGGTCGAACAGCGGCAGTCGTCTGAGGGCGTGGGCCAGACTCAGGCTACCGTCAACTTCGCCGGAGAACGCCGCGGCATCGCGTCCTGGCTTGCCGCGCCTGGTCCCATGGGCTCGCTCGATTACGTCTCGCCCGGTGCAACCGTCGCGGCGTCGTTCGTGGTCAAGCAGCCCGATCTGATTGTCGACGATCTGCTCAGCCTGGCCGAAACGGCGCACGGCGGCTTCCGCGATGAGATCCGCAGCCTCGAATCGCAGCTCGGCATCCGCTTCCGTGACGACATCGCCGCGAGTCTCGGCAATGACGTGACCGTCGCCCTCGATGGCCAGCTCATTCCGCCCGCGTGGAAATTCATCGTAGAGGTGAAGGACCCCTCGCGGATCCAGCAGGCGATCGACAGGCTCGTCGCCGAGTACAACCGCAGGGCCAGGGAGCAAGGACACCGCGAGCTGATCGCGAAGACCAGGCCGCTGTGGGGCCGCAGCGTTCACTCGCTGCAGTTCGGCGAGGGCGGCATGGACATCAATTACGCTTTCTCCGACGGCTATCTGATCGCCGCTGCGGACGCGGATACGTTGCGGCGTACCTTCCGCACGAAGGACAACGGCAACCGCATTCGGCTCTCCCGGTATCTCACCGCCGATCAGTACCCCAACTTCTCGGCCGTGATCTATCACGATCTGAGCCGTGTCGGCCTGACCATCAC